>DATCRE010000084.1:0-3138 GCA_036569145.1 Cyclobacteriaceae bacterium | reverse complement strand
GGTTTGGACTTACCGAGCTTCGACCAAAAGCTGCAAGCTCAAGAGCACGGTGCATAAAAAGCGAATCAATATGGTGATCAGGATTTTTCATTCTGTTAATATTGCAAAGATTGCCAAGCTATGAATAATTCCAAAGCACTGTTCCAGGATTTCATCAATGAATTAACACTTAACGAACATCGTGATGAGCTTCAGAGCATGGCATATCTTGTATTTGAACATGTATTGAGCCTTGCAAAGCTTGATATTCTTACGAGCAAGGAAATAACTATTACGCCTGAGCAGAAAAATAAATTAAAAGAGATTGCGGACAGGTTAAACAACCATGAGCCGGTGCAATACATTTTGGAAGAGGCGTTGTTCAATGGCAGATTATTTAAAGTCAATTCATCTGTTCTTATTCCCAGGCCAGAGACTGAAGAGCTCATTGCTGCCATTCTTAAATTAACTAACAACAAAACTCAACTTCACATTCTGGATATCGGTACTGGCAGTGGCTGCATTCCGATAACACTGGCACTTGAAAGTAAACAAAGTAAAGTTTCTGCAACCGACATCAGCGAGCAGTCACTTGCTGTTGCCTCCAAGAATGCAACCTATCTTCAAGCTCACGTAAATTTTTTAAAACACGATATCCTTACTGAAGAATTACCCTTTACAAATCTGGACATCATTGTTAGCAATCCACCGTACATAGCACTCGAAGAAAAGTCAACGATGAATTCAAATGTGGTGGCGCATGAACCACACCTAGCTCTATTCGTTGAAGACAATGATCCGTTAATTTTTTACAGAACCATTGCTCAAAAAGCAAAGCATGCATTAAAGACTGGAGGGTTGTTAATTGTTGAAATCAATGAGCGATACGGAACAGAAGTCGCACAGCTATTTTCTAATAATAACTTCGTTGAAATAGAGATTCTAAAAGACCTATCAGGGAAAGACAGAATCGTTAAGGGAATATTAAAATCATCACAATATGGGTAAGGCATATTCAGTTTCATTTGTTGGGTCAGGCAATCTGGCGTGGCACTTAGCAACAGCGTTAGATAATACAGAGTTTGCCGTTCACGAAGTATTTAGTCGTGATGAAAGTCATGCACAAGCTCTGGTTGAAAGATTGTACCAGGCACACGTTATGCCATCGCTTGATTTTTCGGAAAGCACTTCACGCATTTTTATTATTGCCGCCAGTGATGACAGCATTAAGGAAATTGCTGAAGAAATTATTTTACCACCCAACGCCATCCTGATTCATACTTCCGGCAGTCAGCCGTTAGCAGCATTAGGTGAAAGATCGTCGGTACTTACAGGCGTATTTTATCCGCTGCAAACTTTTAGCAAAGGCAAGAAAGTTAACTTTGAAGATGTGCCCATTTTTGTAGAGAGTGAGAATGCTGAAGCTGAAAAGATATTGGTGAGCATGGGCAAAGCCATCAGCAAAAAAGTTCTCAAGATTTCTTCAACCAACAGAAAGGCGCTTCATGTTGCGGCCGTGTTTGCATCCAACTTCACCAACCACATGCTTACACTCTCCAAAGAAATTATGGAAAGCAATTCATTAAAGTTTGATTTATTAAAACCTCTCATTGCTGAAACATTAAACAAGAGTCTGGAGATCGGTCCCGAGAAAGCACAAACAGGCCCCGCCAAACGTGGCGACCTCGAAATACTTGACAGCCACATCGAGTTTCTACAAGCTGATGAAAAGGTGAGTGAAATTTATAGAGTAGTGAGCCAGCATATTATTGATACTTACAACAGCTAAGACCGAAAGTCGGGGAGTCAGAAAGTCCGGAAACAAGCGAAGTACAAACTTTCCGACTTTTCTGACTTCCCGTCTTTACCGACTTTCGGACTTCACTGACTTCCTGATTTTCCGTCTTCCAGGCTTCTTCACAACTTCAAATTTCCATTCTCATCCAGTTCCCAGAAAGGATTATACGCTACTTCAAGAAGATGACCATCTAAGTCTTTAAAGTAACCACTGTAGCCACCCCAAAATGCTTTTTGAGCAGGCTTCACTATTGTGGCACCGAGTTTTTCTACCTGTTTCATTACTTCGTCAACTTCTTTTTCGGAGGTTGCATTGTATGAAATAGTAAGACCAGAGAAGCCTGATCCTGCAGGGTCAACCGTTGCATCGGCGGCGAGGTCTGCTCGTGGGTGAAGAGCGAGTACAATTCCGCCAAGAGGAAAGAGCGCAAGTTCATCCATGCTCGCGGATGATTTTTTCCAGCCCAATCCCTTCTCGTAAAATTCCAGTGATTTATCGAAGTCGTTAACACCAAAGGTGATCAGGTTCAGTTTTTGTCTCATACCGTTAAGATTATTTCACATTGAAGTTAACTGAAAATGCGCTGATCATAGAAAGTTTTTTGATAAAGAGCTTGCAAAAAAAATCCCCTGACGTTCTATAAGCTCATCAGGGGATTTAAAATTTTTTATACAATTATCTATGCCGAGTTTCGCGCTGCATTGATAATACCGAACATGCAACGCATCACTAGTTTTCTATATTGTTTCTCAAACTGTTTATCATTAGCGTCAAGCTGGCGCAAGTGCTGAAGTGCAAACTGCTGAATGGTAATTAACGGCAGCACGATACGCTCACGCAACTTTACTGAATCACGATTCACGGGATTGTTCTCCATCAACTCGCCCAGGCCCGAAACTTCCAATATCATGGAGATGGAAAGTTTATATTCTGCGTGCATCTTCTTCCAGAACTCATCAAAGTCGCTATCCTTCTCCAGGTATGCTGTAGCAGGGTAATAGCTCTTTGTAAGCGACATCATGCTGTTGCCCAGTAATGTTCTCCAGAATAAAGAATTTTTATAGAGTGCTTTTAATTCTTTCAACCTGCCATTCTTCTTCATCTCTTTCAGAGCCGTACCAACGCCGTAGAAGCCTGGTATGTTTTGTTTCATCTGTGCCCATGAACCTACAAATGGTATAGCTCTTAAGTCCTCAAACTTTAATGCATCGCCTTGACTACGTTTAACAGGACGCGAGCCAATGTTGGTGTCACCAAAAAAAGCAAGCGGTGTTATTTTTTCCAGGTAAGGAACAAACTTGGGGTGGTGTTTTAATTCGAGATATGATTTGTGGCCTTCTTCTGCAAGATCACTTATCAGC
>DATCRE010000083.1:0-3175 GCA_036569145.1 Cyclobacteriaceae bacterium | reverse complement strand
CTATAGCCCTGAAAGTAGAGCCGGGCGATCAAATGGATATTGAAGCGTGGGTGAAGTATCGAAAGAAAACTTCCTATACCCGTTCAGGTATAACAGCCGCAATGGCTTCTATACTGGGCAGCAGTTATACTGGCACAGCTTCAGGGCTGGATGTATTGGCAAATGCTACACAGACATTTCAAAACGGACTCGTGGCTGCTACCGGGGCTCATGGAAATGGAAATGATGCGGGTTCTCTTCCGTATGCGTACGTCTACTATTTGTTATACGATCGCAGTTTTAATTTTACTACAGCAGGCTGGAAAAGAGTAACAACAGAGGGTGGGTTTGATACTGGCAGTGAATCACTAGCCACTCACGGACATCTTTCTATACCCGGACTTACTTTTACCGAACCGGGCTATATATACATCTTCGTAAGCAACGAAAGCGAAAACACAGAGGTATGGTTTGACGATTTACACGTAGACCACAAACGTTCTACCATTGTAGCGGGCGCGGATTATTATCCGTTTGGTTTACCAATGGAGAACCGCGAAATTACACGCGAAGATTACCGCTATGGATATCAAGGACAGTATAGCGAAGAAGAAAAAGAAACCTGCTGGAACTCGTTTGAGCTGCGCATGTACGATGCGCGTATAGGCCGGTGGTTAACGGTTGATCCGTATGGACAGTTTGCATCGCCTTATGTAGCGATGGGCAATGTGCCCTATAGCGGTGCTGATTTTGATGGAGGATACTTTTCTATGTTTGGCTGGAAAGGTGCTGTAATAGGGGCTGTAGCAGGAGTTGGAATAAGTTTTGCGGTAGGTGACCAGGATCATTGGTATTTATATGCCTTAGGGAGCGCAACGGCAGGTAGTTTTCTGGCAAGTGATTTTGCAAAGGTAAAGGTTTGGGGAACACATCGAGGACTAGGTAATGCAGATGCACTTTACGGCGGAGGGCGAGAGAACATTGCTAGAATAAATCATATGGATTTAAAGTACAATGGAAAGCTGTTTACAGGTGAGAATTTGGGCAAGATAACTCCAATAGTGGTAAAGGCTGCTATTCAAGTTCAGAGTGTAATTAATCAAGAGGATACAAAACCGACAATTGATCCTACACGATCATTTCCTCCTAGTACGGAGGGAGTAAGTTTAGTGGATGGTGACGTGAAGACAGGTGTAGGCGAAGGAACGCCGAGCCCACCTAAAATTGCTTCAGGAACAGATGTGCTTCAAGATATAGCAGATTATTTGAGAAGAAGTGGAAAAAAGGTAGAAGTTACCAATGTCAACACAAGGTTCATTTTTAAAAAAGTTGGCATGAATGGGGATAAACAGACAGTACTCTTTAGCATGCGGCCACATATGTACAAGAGGTTGTTATTTATTCATAATACTTTGATTAATATGGGAGCCCCTGAAGGGAGCGTAATAACAACAAGAACTAAGTTTAATTATTGGAAAAATAACTCAGGGGTTGGATTCAGGTTTGTTGACTAAAGAAAGAACGATATTGTTTGTTTTCGTTTTGATTTCCTACGGGTCTTTTTGTCAAGGAACTCGTGAGGGAAATGTGACTACTTTATTAATTAAAACGTTCAAGTCAACGGATACCGACATAAGGAGTTTCTATCAGCTTATTAAAGAAACCTCCTATTCATTTGCTCACGAACATTTTTTGCGGGAAAAAGATAGCTTGAAGTTAGATGACTGGTTTTATTATAAGCTACTAGGCTCGTATGTCGATGAGAATTTTCCTAATCAGGATCAAAATTTCAAAGCGTTGTTTTGTTGGTACATTCTGAATAAGTCAGGGTATGATATTCGAATAGAAAACTCCTACCAGGATATTTTGCTCTACGCCTATTCTACGGAAGATGTGTACACTACGCAATTTAGGAAAAGTGACAAGACCTACATCTGTTTGAATTGCAATAAGCCATCGAAAGGCATGGTTAATCTTTCCTCAGTCTCGCTTGTAAATCCTCAAGCCAAACCATTTTCTTTCGTTATCAACAAGATCCCCAACCTTCCATCGCATCGCGTCGAAGAATTCGAGTTGGGCTACCGGAGTGAACTAGTTCAAAAACTTTTGCTTTACAAAATCCAAGTAAACATAACGATATTGAATTTTTTAGAGGATTATCCAAATATAAACATGAACATCCTTTTTGATACTCCTTTATCGCCAGAAGCATATAATTCACTGGTTCCACAGATTAAAACCTACACAGAAGGGAAGGACAAAATATATCAAGCAATGTTTCTCCTTGAGTTTGTCAGAAAAGCATTTCTTTTGGGTAAAGATGATGATCCCAATTCCTTTGGCCGTGAAAAGTGGACAACACCAGAGGAGGCTTTGTACTATCCTTATTTGGATTGTGAAGATCGGTCGGCCATTTTTTATTCTTTGGTAAAAGAAATTTTAGATGTCCCCATGATCATTGTTGATTATCCAGAAAACGAGCATGTAAACATTGGATTGAGCTTTGAGGGGATAACTGAGGGCTTAATATATAAGGATCGGAAGTACTTAGTTTGTGAGACAACATCTAAAGATGAGCCGTTTGGTCAAAATAAACTATATCAGAAGTGGAAATATAAAGTTATTGGTGAGTATACCCCAAAGAAGAAATAAGGTACTTACACGGAAATTTTTTGCTAATTGTTTTCATAAATGCACACACCATTTTGTTTTATTCAAATAAAAGATCGGATGAATGGTAAGAAACTAAAAAAGAAAGAAGTGCAAGAACTTCTTGTAAAGTATAACGGAAAGGTTGATAGAAGTATATTAAATTCTGTACCTCTTGAAATTTACGGCGAAGAAGAGATTTATAGACTATCTGATGATGCAGGGAACTATTTTAGGATAGAGAATACCAATCTAATAGGTAAGCGTAGATATCTAGATTTAAATGGTAATATTCCTAATAATACGGTTATGAATGGAAAGATTTCAGGAAGAAGTCAGGGTGAATATAACCAGGTAACTCACTTCAATAATATAGATTAACAATGAGGCAGAGAGTAATAACAGTGCCTAAAGATAAAAGGGCGGAAGAAGCATTAGATTTTAATGAAGCAACAAAGAGTCAATTAATTGAATTACCAATAGGAGAAGATGAATTCCAATTTATGTATCAAAATGGAATCATTGAATTAATTAATCGCGAAGGAAA
>DATCRE010000082.1:0-13974 GCA_036569145.1 Cyclobacteriaceae bacterium | reverse complement strand
GGTACTTCAAATTTAACAGGATCAGTTACTGTTAACGGAACTGCACGATTAGAAAACGTAACAGCATCGGGAAGCGTTATTTTTAATGGAGATGTAAATGTATACGGAGGTACTTACTCAAACACAGCGCAGATTTTAGATCGCGCCATACTGAATGGTTCCACTGTTTCAGGCAATACAATTTTTAAAGGTAATGCATTGGAGTGGGGTGGTACTTTCGGCGGTACAGGTGTAGTTGTTGGTGGTGATGCAGAAAGTGCTGATTGTTCAACAGCGGGAGTATACTTGCAATTCCCACATCCTAACAACGGTCGTACAGACTGCGATGGCAAAGGAGCAACCGATCCATCGAACGTTGATGTGAATTCAACCTATTCACAATTCACCGATGCACAAATGGCATGGACTATTATTGGTTGTGGATCAGATACACAAGCACCTACTGTACCCGGCACGCCAACATCAAGCAACATAACAAACTCTGGTGTAACGTTATCATGGACAGCATCAACGGATAATATAGGTGTGACAGGTTATGATGTATTGCAAAACGGAACTGTTGTTCAAACAGTAACAACAACGACGGCAACCATTACAGGTTTAGCAGCAAGCACAACCTATTCATTTACAGTTAAAGCAAAAGATGCTGCAGGCAATGTATCAGCAGCAAGTGGTGTGGCTTCAGTCACCACGTTAGCAGGAGCAGCGCCAGTTGCCGGAACAATCTATAAGATCACAGCACGACATAGTGGAAAGAGCTTCTGTATGCGTGGTGGTGCAGGTGCAACCGGAAACAGCGTTCAGTTGACACAATATGTTTACCAGGCTGGTCCGCATCAGCAATTTAAAGTTGAAGCTAATGGAAGCTATTTCCGCCTCACACCTCAGCAGGCAACAGACAAGGCTCTTGATGTAACTGGTAAATCTACTGCCGATGGTGCTAATGTAATTCAATATACATGGAACAGCGCTTCTACAAACCAGCAATGGTCATTTGTGAGTGTTGGCAATGGCTATTATCAGATCAAAGCGCGCCATAGTGGCAAATGTATGGGCGTAGCCGGCTCAAGTACTGCCGATGATGTCAACATTCAGCAGTTCACTTGTAACACCAGCACAACCAGCCAGCACTTTTACTTTGAAGCCATCACAGGCGCACGTGTTGCTACGGTAGAACCTCTTGTAGAAAATGTTCATGAATTGATGGTATACCCTAACCCAACAAAGAATTCATTTACTGTTGAGTTGAAAGGTTATGATTCCAAAGATCAGGCTGTGCTCAGAATTGTTGATCTTCAAGGTAAAGAAGTTCTGAAACAAGATCTTGGTGAACAACGAAAAGTTACTTATCAGAAATCAGCATTGGGCATGAAAGAATCAATTTACATTATCCATGCGCAGGTTGGTAAGAAGATAACTACTGTGAAGTTAATAGTGAATGAGTAAGATGAAGAAACTCTCTAAAAACTAATTTATATTTAAACATTGGGCTCCGTTGAGGAGCCCAATGTGTTTTCAATCACTTATCATTCATCGTCAACCTGTACAACAATAATGCAGCTCTTTTAGTCTGGCGTAAAAATGTGATGGGGTTTGCAGTTTCATTCGCAGTATGTCCTCCTGAACTTCCGGGGCCGAGTCCGTCCATAGCCATATCGACATAACCTGATGTGAAAGAAATGTCAGCAGCACCAGCATCTCTTGGATTAACAGCTGTTACTCCGCCAAAGCCAAGATCCTTGCTCACTTTGTCAAATGTTTTTAATAATTCATAATTACCAGGTGTTGGTGCAAGTGGAGGATAGCCTTCAGAGAATGTAATCTCTGCTTCTGTGTTTGGCAGATGGTTAGCAACAATACCTTTCATGATGTTTTGCGCTTTTGCTAATTGCTCAGGCGAGATAGCACGAATATCTCCCGATATAAATGCTTCTTTTGGTACGATGTTTCCTTTGCCAAAAGCTTTGCCGCCATTCATGTCATCATTGTAATTTACAGTGGAGCCGCCGAGTATCACTGATGGATTAAACGTGAGATCCTGTTCCGTTGATAGTTGTTTATAAAACTCCGTCAGAATTCTGCTGGCTTCGAAGATAGCTCCTGCACCAATCTTGTTCGTAAAAATCTGCGATGAGTGTGAAGGAATGCCTGTTACTTTTAAATCCCAACCAGAAGAACTACGCCTGGAGATGTTAGCTTTCTTAGGATTGCCTGCGCCATCTTCAAAGCCAAGAGCGATGTCGGCTGTTTTGGCGGCTTCAATAAGATCATGCTTCGAAAGTGATAACGGATCACCACTAAGTTCTTCATCACCACTCATTACAATTATAATATTCATGTTCTTTAATAAATCTGCATCCTTAAGAGCCTGCAAAGATTGAATCATAATTACATCGCCGCCTTTCATATCGCCAACACCAGGACCTTGTACGGTGGAGTCATTGAGAATAGTAAATTTTTGAAACGGACTCGATAACTCAAATACAGTATCGAGATGACCAATGAGTAATATTATTTTCCCTTTCCCTTTATGCTCAGCAAATAAATGTCCTGCGCGATTAAAGGGTTTACCGTCAATCCATTTTGTTGTAAAGCCCAACGCATCAAGCTTGGTTTTGAAAACTTGTCCTACTTTAGCAACGCCATCAAAATTCATTGTGCCACTGTTGATGTTCACTACTTCTTCCCAGAGTTTTAATGCTGTTGAATTATTTCGATCAACATAGCTGATGATTTTCTTTTCCGTTTTTGTGAGCTGTGCTGATAGAGGAATAGCAGCAATTATCATTAGAAAAGACAAGAAAGGGATAGCGGTTAATTTGTTTGATTTTTTCATGCGACAATATCTGATATGTGGATTTAAACCGTCCTTCAAAAACGGAAGATACTTTTATTCATATTTGTTTATCTTCGGTGATAAATTTAAGTATTGAGATACTAAACGCAATGCATTAATTACAATATTGCCAATGAACAAGTTATGAAAACCACTAATAAAATATTGCTTGTGGTTTTGCTTGGCTTTGCACTTGTAAGTTGCAAGAAAGCAGAAACTAAAACAGAAGAAGTTTCACAAGCAAAACCGATTCGTGAAGTATGGTCGAAAGAACAGGCTAACGAATGGTACAAGGATAAAGGCTGGCTTCGTGGCAGCGATTTTATTCCAAGCACTGCCATTAACCAACTTGAAATGTGGCAGGCCGAAACATTTGATACAGCTACTATTAACAGAGAGTTAGGTTGGGCAGAATCAATCGGATTGAATTCCATGCGCGTATATCTTCATCATCTCGCGTGGCAGATTGATAGCACTGGTTTCAAAAACAGAGTTGATCAATATCTTGCTATGGCAGATAAACATCACATCTCAACGCTCTTCGTTTTGTTTGACGACTGCTGGTTGCCAACATACCAGGCAGGTAAACAACCAGAACCTAAACCCGGCATTCATAACTCAGGCTGGGTTCGCAACCCTGGTGATAAACTTTATGAAGATTCAACATTAATATATGTGCTGGAACGTTATGAGAAAGATGTGCTCACACATTTCTCCAATGACAAGCGCATTGTGTTATGGGATTTATACAATGAACCCGGTAACTCTGGTTATGGAAATAAGTCAATGCTATTATTAGAAAAAGCTTTTCAATGGGCACGTGAAGTTAATCCTTCTCAACCATTGTCATCAGCCGTCTGGTCGAAGGAGTTGGTTGATCTTAATAAATTTCAACTTGCCAATTCTGATGTTACTACCTATCATAATTATTCTGATCCGGCAGAACACAAGCAATGGATTGACAGCTTGAGAACGTATGGTCGCCCGTTGATTTGCAGTGAATACATGGCACGTACACGCAACAGTCGCTTTGATAACATCATGCCGATGTTGAAAGCAGAAAATATTGGCGCTTATAATTGGGGACTCGTGTCAGGTAAAACAAATACAATCTATGCATGGGACACACCGATGCCCGATGGCAAAGAACCTAAAGTATGGTTTCATGATATCTTCAGAAAAGACGGAACACCTTACAGCAAAGAAGAAATTAAATTAATAAAAAGCCTTACAGGCAAATAGATAGTTTTAGAATCAGATCAGGTAGTAAAAAAGTAATTTTATGTTGAAGAAAATTAAGTTGATATTCTTTTGTTCAGTGATGAGCTTGCACCTTCAGGCGCAACTCAATGTCAACGATTATCCTATTGCCCCTGTGAATATCCAGGACATTCACCTTACCGATAATTTCTGGTTGCCCAAAATCAAAACCATACAGAACACCACTATTCAATTTGGATTTGATAAATGCAAAGAAGAAGGAAGATTTAATAATTTTCTTATCGCTGGCGGAAAGATGCAAGGCAAGATCAAAGGCTTTCCTTTTGATGATACGGATGTTTATAAAATTATAGAAGGAGCATCGAACACATTAATTACTTCGCCCAATAAAAAACTGGATGCCTATCTTGATTCCATCATCACCATCATCAGCATAGGTCAGGAATCAGATGGATACATTACCACATGGCATACTGTTGATCCTGATCATCCTCCAGTAGATTGGGTAAAGCCCGGTCCGCGTTGGGTAAATGAAATCAGTAGCCATGAGTTGTATAATGCTGGTCATCTTTATGAAGCTGCCGCCGTACATTATCTCGCTACAGGCAAAAAGAACATGCTCAACATAGCGTTGAAGAATGCTGATTTGCTCGTAAAAATTTTTGGACCTGAGCCTGGAAAGATCCACGCACCATCAGGTCATGAGATTGTAGAAACTGGTTTGGTGAAATTATATCGCATAACTAAAAATGAAGATTACTTAAAGCTTGCAAAATATCTTCTGGATGTGCGCGGCGATTCATCAACACATACGCTCTATGGACCCTACAATCAGGATCACACTCCTGTAACAAAACAAGATGAAGCTGTAGGCCATGCTGTGCGCGCCGTATACATGTATGCAGGCATGACTGACATTGCCGCTCTATATAAAGATTATGATTACTACAAGGCAACAAAAATGCTTTGGGAAAATGTGGTGAATAAAAAATTGTACATCACCGGTGGAGTAGGAGCAAGGCACGAAGGCGAAGCTTTTGGTGATAATTATGAACTTCCTAATCTTACTGCCTATAGCGAAACCTGTGCTGCTATTGGAGATATATATTGGAATCATAGGATGTTTATGCTTTCAGGAGAAGCTAAATACTTTGACATTATTGAGCGCACACTTTATAACGGTCTGCTCTCCGGTATTTCACTGGATGGCAAGAATTTCTTTTATCCTAATCCATTGGAGTCAGATGCAAAGTTTACATTTAACAGGGGTGCTGTTACTCGTTCTCCCTGGTTTGATTGCTCATGTTGTCCGACCAACATGATTCGCTTTCTTCCTTCTATGCCAGGATTGATTTATGCTGTTGAAAAAGATACGTTGTTCGTTAACCTCTATGCTTCAAACAAAGCAGCGGTTTCACTTAACAAACAGCGCATAGATGTTTCTCAGCAAACTGAATATCCGTGGAATGGAAATATTACAGTACAGATTGATCCTGAAACGTCAACTGTATTTACTGTTAAGCTTAGAGTTCCGGGATGGGCCAGAAACGAAGTAGTACCAGGCTCATTGTATACATATCTTGATAAGAATAACAAGAAGATTTCGCTCGTTGTTAATGGCAAACCAATGACATACGTTATAAAGAATGGTTACATAAATATTGCACGCAAGTGGAACAAAGGAGATAAAGTTCAATTAGCGTTACCAATGGAAGTGCGAAAAGTAAAAGCAAATGATAATGTAAAAGATGACCAGGGACTTGTATCATTAGAATACGGACCGCTTGTATACTGCGTTGAAGGCGTTGATAATCCTGAAGTGAACTCACTTGTCATTTCTGATAAAGCAGTTTTAAAATCAGAGAAGGAAAATGGATTTTTAGGTGGTGTTAATACCATTACAGGACAGGTTTCAGCAATAGAGAATGGTGTTACAAAGAAAGCTGAACTAAAAGCCATTCCATATTATGCATGGGCAAATCGTGGTGTAACGAATATGAAGGTTTGGGTGAAGAGAGCGGAGTAGCGTTAACTTCATTAATCTGGCTATAATCTATTCCTATTCCTTGGCCTGTGTCCTCACAGGCCAACATTGCCATTACTTTAATTCAATTTCGATCTGTGAGGACACAGATCGAGGGATTAGATCATCATTTTATAATGGCGAATACTAAGGCTTAATCGTTATCGGTGTTCCAACATCTACAGCAGAATACAACTCATCAATCTCTTTATCGATAATAGCAATACATCCTTATCCTTGGCCTGTGTCCTCACAGGCCAACATTACCATTATTTTAATTCACTTTCGATCTGTGAGGACACAGATCGAGGGATCAGGGAATCAGATCAACATTTTATAATGACAAATACTAAGGCTTAATTATTAGTGGTGTTCCAATATCTACAGCAGAATACAACTCATCAATTTCTTTGTCAGTAACGGCGATGCATCCTGCAGTCCAGTTATAGAGTCTGTGAAATCTGCCAATGAAACCAATACCATTTTTGATGCCGTGAATTTTAATTTCACCTCCGGGCTTTAGGCCATTTCGTTTAGCTTCTGAAATATCATCAGCATTGGGATAGGAGATACCCAGGTTTTTGTGATAACCACTATTGGGATTCTTTGCATTGATAAAGTATTCTCCTTCAGGAGTTTTTTTATCGCCTTCAGATTCTTTATCGCCGTCATGTTGACCAAGCGATACAGTATATGTTTTAATAATTTTACCGTTGAAGTAAGCTTCCATTTTTTGCTTACTCTTGATCACAACAAGCTTATCTATTTTTGTTGTTGCAGATAATTCTTTCTCCGGAGCAAAGTAATAGAATAACAACACAGTAATAATACCTGCTAATAGAATTCTGACAAACCACTTTATCATTTACACATTATACTTTAATGCCCACTCACACATAGAATGAAGAATAGGTGTGAGTTCCAAACCTATAGCAGTTAGACTGTATTCAACATGAGGCGGAACTATCTGCATGGCTTTTCGATCTATGATCTGATCAGCTTCAAGTTCTTTTAAATGTTGAATGAGCATTTTCTCTGTGATGTTAGGAATAGCTCTCTTCAATTCACTGTAGCGTTTGGCGCCGTCCAGTAAGTTGTAGATGATAATCGGTTTCCATCGCCCACCAATTTTGCTTAATGTAAAAGTTACCGGGCAACTGAACGCTGCCAGTTTATTGAGATGATTGGTGGATGTTTCCTTTACAGCAGTCATACCTACTTTGGGGTTAGTACTTGTAGAAAAGTAAGTGCAAATATACTTTTGATGCGGGTTAAACAAAACAAAGTCCCGTTATTATGAAATATGTTATTACTGGTTCCTTAGGGAACATCAGCAAACCGTTGGCTCAGCAATTAATAAAAGCAGGTCATACGGTAACCATTATCAGCAGCAAGGAAAATAAGAAGGCAGAAATTGAAGCACTGGGGGCAAAGGCGGCCATTGGTTCATTAGGCGATGTGAGTTTTCTTACAAAAACTTTCACCGGTGCTGACGCAGTTTACACCATGATACCTCCTTATTGGACAGCGTCTGATTGGAAAAAATATATTGGAGACGCTGGCAAAAAATATGCAGACGCCATTAAAGCTTCAGGTGTGAAATATGTAGTTAACCTTAGCAGTGTTGGAGCTCACATGCCAGATGGTTGTGGACCGGTGAGTGGTTTATATCTTGCTGAGCAGGCATTGAATACATTGACAGATAGTGTTAACATCAAACACTTACGTCCGGCATATTTTTATAGCAACTTGTATAGCAACATTGGTCTTATAAAAGGACACGGCATCATTGGTGGAAATTATGGAGCCAATACCAAGCTCGTCATCACACACACTAATGATATTGCTGTTGTTGCTGCTGAAGAACTTTTGTCACTTTCATTCAAAGGTCATAGTGTAAGATACATTGTAAGTGACGAGCGACCTGTTCAGGATGTAGCAAGCGTATTAGGCAAAGCCATTGGTAAACCAGAACTTCCCTGGATTGATTTTAGCGATCAGGATAGCCATGGTGGCATGTTAGGTGCTGGTCTCTCCGAAGAAGTTGCTAAAAATTATGTAGAGATGGGCAAGGCCATCAGAGATGGTTTGATGTTCGAAGATTATTACAAAAACAAAACAGGTTTTGTTTTGTCTAAAACAAAGTTAGAAGACTTCGCAAAGGAATTTGCTCACGCTTATAATGTGTAGAACAATTATCTGCATCACGAATATGTTTGCTGTTCGTGATGCAGATTGATTGTATTAATAACTAACTGGATTTTGAATTAAATCTGATAATGATTTAACAGATAAAATCTTAAGCGTTTCATCTCTAACCTGGCTGAATAATCTGTTGAGCTGACAGGTTTCCTCATTGGCACACATGCCACACGATTCATAAAAATTAAGAGAGACGCAAGGTATCAGGGAAACAGCTCCATCAAAAAGCCTGATCACTTCTGTCATGGTTATAGCAGAAGGATTTTTTCTTAAGTAATAGCCGCCACCTTTACCCAATTTACTTCCCAGTATTCCTGAATTTTTTAAGTCCAGGAGGATTACCTCCAGGAACTTCTTTGGAATTTTTCTGGCATTAGCAATTTCTCCAATGGTAACTGATTTTTCTTCTTCATGCTCTGCAAGATAGAGCAACGCATGTAAAGCATATTGACATTTCTTAGAAAGCATACGGTTGCAATGCTGTTAATTGTGAAAGAAATATGATTCTATTACCATCCTAAAAACTTATGTATTTGCATGGAAGTAAAGTACAAAGATACTAAAATCTATTAAATCGATAGATTTATTATAAATTATTAAAAAGAATCTTATTTTTGTGAAAGTTGCTTGTAACAGTTAAAGCCGCTATACCCTTTCATAGTACTAAATAATAAACACCCTTCAACTTGAATTCATCTGGATCTGGATACGCGCGCTGGTTTAGTCATGGTGCATTTTCATTAATCAATCGTATAGCCATACTGGGTTTTGGCTTTATCAATGTGATGTTCATGGTGCGCATTGTGCCTAAAGCCGAAATTGGTATTTGGGTATTGTTTACCAGCGTTACTTCCATATTGGAGATGATGCGTGCAGGCTTTATCCGGAATCCATTTATCACTACGTTGGTGAGTGCCGCCGAGAAAGATAGGCGATCCGTCATTACTACTTCGCTAGCACTTCATTTCATTGTTGCCACATCCATAAGCGCAGTGTTGGTGATATTGGCAATTCCACTGGCTACATTCTGGAAGGCATCTGGACTTGATGCGCTGTTCTTTATTTATGCGCTGCATAATATTCTCCTCATTCCATATTTGCATTTTGAATATCTTCAAACAACAAAGCTTCAGTTCAAGGCAATCTTTATTTGCAATGTAGTTCGCATGGGCATTCTGGCGATCTACATATTTGTTTGCTTCGTAATTCATAAAAACGTTACACTGGTTGAACTTGCTATTGTTCAAACGATAGGAACAGTTGTTGGTACAATAACAGGCTATCCTTATGTCAGAGATTTGCTGAAGCTCGTTCCATTTGTAGACAAAAAACTTTTGTCAAAATTATTTCACTTCGGAAAATATACTTTCGGAACCAATATAAGTTCGATGTTTATGCGCAGCACTGATAGCTGGTTGATAGGTCGTGTGATTTCAACGAGCGCCGTTGCATCTTATAATCCGGCAATACGCCTCGCAAATTTGTTTGAAGTTCCAACACTTGCCATTGCTAATTTTATTTTTCCGCAGGTAGCAAAGAAAATGAAAGACCATGGTAAAGCAGGTGTTCGTGATATCTATGTTAAATCAGTGAGCCTCATGCTTGCCCTGGCACTTCCTATGATAGTGCCATTATATTGCTTTGCAGAATTTTTTATTGAGATTATTTTCGGGAGTGAATATCTTGAAGCTGCACCTATTTTACGTATCACAGCTTTCTACTCTATTATAATTCCGTTTAATCGTCAGTTTGGAATGGTATTGGATGGATTAGGAAAACCTAAACTCAATTTTCAATTGTTGGTGATGACGGCTTTGCTGAACGTGGTGCTGAGTTATTTCTTGCTGGGCAAATTTGGTCTCATTGGTTGTGCGTATGGAGCGCTTCTATCATACTGTATTTTGTTTACCATAAACCAGGTTATATTGTACAGAGTATTTGGTATTCGTGTATTGAAAGTATTTGCCCACATTCTGGTATGGTATAGAACAGGCTGGAATCTGGCATTTGCAAAAGCTATTCAGGTTGTGCGATAAAAATTTGATTAAGAAAATATGCTTTTCAATTCAGTAGAATTCATTTTTATTTTCTTGCCAATAACGTTGGCTGGTTATTTCTTTCTCACACACCGACATTATTACAGAGAGTCAAAGATCTGGTTATTCCTGGCTTCCCTTTTCTTTTACGGATGGTGGAATCCAAAATACCTGGTATTAATTCTTACATCCATCATCGTAAATTTTTTAACAGCACGAAGTATTGCCCGTGCAGACAAACAACGAATTAAAAAAAGCATTTTAATTCCCGGTATACTCTTCAACATAGGTTTGCTGGTGTATTACAAGTATGCAAACTTCTTTATCAGCAATTTCAATTTTGCACTGCAAACAGATTTTAATCTCTTAAATATCATTTTGCCATTAGGTATAAGCTTTTATACATTTCAGCAGATAGCTTTTTTAGTGGATAGTTATAAAGGCATGGTAAAAGAGTTTGACTTTGTTTACTACGGAGCATTCGTAACCTTTTTTCCACAGCTTATCTCCGGACCAATCTCTCATCATAAAGAGTTAATGCCCCAGATGCTAGATGAGTCAAAGGCGCACATTAACATGATGAATATTGTTAAAGGTATTTTCGTGTTTAACATGGGGTTGGCCAAGAAAATAATCATAGCCGATACCTTTGGCAAAATTGCCAATGTCGGATATTCGAATGTTGAGTTGCTGAGCCTGCCGCAGAGTTGGGTAACATCATTTGCTTACACCGTTCAGTTGTATTTTGATTTTAGTGGCTACTCCGATATGGCTATTGGTCTTGGGTTGTTATTCAATATTAATATCCCTGTCAATTTCAGATCACCACATAAGTCAGAGAGCATTCAACAGTTTTACAGGCGCTGGCATATCACACTTAGTAATTTTATGCGCAATTATATTTATATCCCGTTAGGAGGAAACCAGTCATCAGAGTTTAGAACAAACGTAAACCTGCTACTGACGTTTCTGATTGGTGGATTGTGGCATGGTGCTAACTGGACGTTCGTAATATGGGGAGCGCTCAATGGTCTTGCACTTGTTGCACACAGACTGTTTCAAAAAACAAAAATTAATTTAAATCATTACCTGGCAGTCGGTATTACATTTCTTTTTGTGATGATCGTTCGTATTTTCTTCCGCGCTAATGAATTTACTACTGCAGTAGAAGTACTGAAAACTATGTTTGGCTTCAAATCACCATCAGGAAGTTTTCCACTTGTCAGCACTTATTTTGACGCTCCCATCTGGTTAGCCGGAATCATATTATTGTTCTTGCCTAACTCCGGAGAGTTAACAGAGAAATTTAAAACCAATTATAGATTTGCAACGGTAATTATCTTGCTCATACTTGTCAACATGGTATTTATGAATTCAGTTGCCAAGCAGGATTTTCTTTACTTTGATTTTTGATTTTCAGATTCCACCACCAGTATGAAACCTTCTGCTAACTCTTTTAAAGAAGAAACTCTTCAGCAGCCTGAAACTATTCTCTCACAGCGAGATGAGAGTGTAAGCCAGGAATCTTTTTTAGCTAAAGAAGTATCGCCTTCCAGGTTTATTAAAATTATTTTTCTGTGGGTTGTATTGGGCATCGTTCTCATTGTTGGTCTTAATCTGTGGATTGATATCTATGGTTTATTCAGGCCAGTTGCTAATCGCAGTCTGCCTGTATATTATAATGAACGTGTTTCTAAATATCTCTTATCAGAGAACTACATACCTGAAAAGTTTAACACCGTTATCGTAGGAACATCACTTTCAGCAAATCTTGATATTTCAGAATTTAATAATGAACAGAGCAAACTGAAAATATATAACGCCAGCCTGATGGGCGCTAACATTTCTGAGCTGAGACCTGTAGTAGATAATCTTGTGCAGGGAGGTGTTAAGAGAATGATTATTTGCTTTAGTCCATACATGATAAAAAACTCGGGCAGTAAAGAAGTTGAATTCGGACCTAAGCTTTACATAGGAGCGCTCGGTTCTAAAAACCTGCTGGATACTTATATTGTAGGAATCATCAGGCATTATAACCTGATGCCGGCAAAATTTCCACGTAACCAGATAAATGAATTTGGTGTTAATCGGTTCGGCGACTTATATAAAGTAGAGAATGTTAAAGAGAAGATTGAAAAAGTTATCAAGGCTGATAAAGAACTTACCGTCGACTCTATCGCGTTGCATGAACTACAGCTTTTTATAGAACAGTTGAAAGATAATCACATTCAGTTTATAGGTTATTTCCATCCCATACCGGCCGAAGTACTGGCCAGTAAACGTGCAGCGTATGAAAACTTTGAACGTACGGTACGCCAGTTTGTAAATGATGATAGCCGACTCCTTAATTTTAATACCAGTGAATTTGAATACTTCACAAAAGACTATTCGAATTATATTGATCATGGGCATCTCAGTGCTAAAGGACAAGACACGCTCACCAAAATTCTGATAACAGAACACACTAAACGTTATCCTTTATAAGATCATTTCTTAAGCTTGTCTTATTTCTATCAGCAAGGATGAAGTAAACTTAAATCCCTCCAATCTGTTTTCTTCTGTTTTATTCTACAGTAATTCAGGCTCTTGCTCCAGAAAGTCAGTGAAATGGTATTTCTGAATCTTTCAGTGATAAATAAATTTTTCAATATTTTTTCTGTAAAAGTTGTAAATGTAAAAACTATAAAACAACTTTGTCTATCGAATTAGTAGACAATCAATCTCCACCACGTTGATTCTCTGATTCTGCTAGAGAATTGAACTGCTTCCCACCAGGCAGATTAATAATAATATGGCTTCCGAATGCATCAAGCTTAATAGCATATGGTGGTATGCTTTTTAGCGAGATGCATTTAGTCGCCTCCAGTTCAAACAAATAATGAAAAAAGACAGTGCACATAAAGCAATAGGTGTGTTATTAGTGATTGTCAGTTCAGCACTATCACTTCTATTGGTTGTTATCTATTTAATAATGTAACTAATGTGTGTTGATGCAAAGCGTAAATCAATTCCACCAAGATTGATTTTATAAAGAAGAGGGGAGAGATCAGGCTCATTGAACCTTTAGCAACCTGTGTTTAACAAGGTGCTAAATCCTGCCAAATTATTTTGGAACGATAAAATTTAACTATCATGGAAACGAAACAAATTATCAAAAACATTTCACAGCGTCTTCGTCAGACATCTATCCTGAAAAGCTGTTGCTGCTGTTGTTGCAGTATGTAAGCCTCAGTTCATTTCCTGATGCTTTATCAATCACATTCTTTTTAAAAAACCTCCACATTAATTAACGCGGGTCTTTGAGTTCGTTAGCTCGTTTGAGCATAATGACTCATTACTCATAAACTTATAATGTTATGAAGTCATTTATTTATGTATTACTATTTTATTTTTCTCTTTTGATTGGCTCAGCGGCATTCGCACAAACAGCATTAAACCAGAAAGTTGTTATCACAGGTGTTCGGTTTTCTTATCCGCTTGTAGAGAAGTGGATTAAAGATTATCAAGCTGTAAATCCAAATACAACGATCAGCATAGAAGCAAGAACTACAACAGATCCTGCTCAATATGATCTTCTTATTGAAGCATACGAACCTGATGCAACTGTTAAAGAGAGTCGTGAGTACTTGTATATCGGACGCTACGCTCTTCTGCCA
>DATCRE010000081.1:0-2825 GCA_036569145.1 Cyclobacteriaceae bacterium | reverse complement strand
CCTAATCCGATAGAAAGTTCTTTTCATATTCGGGTAAATGAAGTGAAAGCAGACGTGTTAGTGTTTGATGTTTACGGCGCGATTGTCTACAAAAGTCAGCTTGTGGACGGGAATTCAGAGATTGACGCTAGTGGTCTTCCGCCAGGTTTGTATGTCCTTAAGGTGCAGGGTCAATCTCTATATCAGAAGAAATTGATCAAGAGGTAGTGACAGGTTTATAAATTATTATCAGAACGTCCTATCATCGAATTTGTCAACCGTTGCAAATCTTTAACAATTTGCTCAATAACTGTAAGTCAGGCACTAAAAAGTTCGAAATTTGACCACTCACCCCGACTTTAAAAAAAAGCTTGCAGATTTTTATAATTTGCAAGCTTTTGATGTGGATAGCTAAGAGGATTCGAACTGCCTCTAAATGGCTCCATCGGTTGTTTGTGAGCGTATTCGGTGCCCGACCCTCGCGGAACTATGGACAGTTTAAACGCACTCTTACAGCTAATTGTGACTAAACAATTTTTCTTGCGCTTCAAGAAAATACTCTTACCTTTCTAGAGGGATATTAATTTTAACCTCATGAACCCCTTCCCTTTTTACTCTCAGTCATCCTTTTATAGTCAAAGTGAAAAATAAATCGTCCGGCATCAGGAGATTTAAGGTTTACCTTGCTTTGTTTCTAACGTTAATTGAGCGTTAAGAGACGTTGAATTTATATTCTAATGAACTATATAGTATGCAAAAAAAATATCTTAGATATCGAGCAGTAGAAAACTTGTAACAAATCAAAAACCAGACATTATGAAAAATTGCTTTATTTTTTTCCTTCTATTCGCTTGCTTAAGTTCTTACGCACAAAATTCTCCGTTTGCCGTAAATAGTCAAACTGGACAGTCAGTAATCAATGTTACATCCTCGACCGGATATGGCGCAGCGGTAAAACTTCAACGGAATGGTAATGTGTCAAATTTTTATACGTTTGAAACGGGTGCTGGAGCAAATGATGATCTCCGTCTTCATGTTAATGGTAATTGGAGTACGCCCCTTATGTCTTTTAAGACCGATGGGAAAATAGGAATAGGTACAGGCTCTCCACGATCGGCTATCGAAATAGTGGGAAGTCAAGGCATTGATTGGCTTGAGTCAACGAACAAAGGAACTGGGCTTGCAACAATCGGTTCAACTGGAGCAGCAGGTTCTCTTTTTATTAATACTCCGACCCACGATCCGTATTATTCCTCCGGTTTGGGTATTGATGGTAGCTATGATGCAACGAATCGCATATCTCAGGTGAATCTTAAATCTTTTGGTGTCAAGTATTCATCGTGGGGCTCAGTATTGGCTTTTTATACTTCCAATGGTACTAGTTTAAACGAAGCAATGCGAATTAATAACCTGGGTAATGTTGGTTTAGGTACATCGGATCCGAAAAGTTTTAAACTCGCTGTAAATGGTAAACTGTGGGCAACCGAAGTGCAAGTTGCATTAACTAATCCTGGGCCGGACTATGTTTTTGAAACAAATTATCCATTGCCTACTATCGACGAAGTGCGTGCATATATTGTAGCGAACAAACATCTTCTGAAAGCTATCCTTCCTTTGTCACATTCGAAACTATAAAATTCCAATCATAATTGCCATCCTGTTGGAATGTGGGAAAGTCCACCGCCTCTCTCTTCGGATGGTGGATTTTTCCATATTTCAACAGGAACTGCGTTGGTGTGAGGTAGCAAAGGGAACTATGCGGCCTTTCATTGTTGTAAATCCACATCCATGCCTGACTCACTACGCGAGCTTGAGTGAGACTTTCAAAAGCAAAGACATCCAGTACTTCGTCACGGAAAGTTCTGTTGAATCGTTCGATGTAACCGTTTTGATGAGGCTTACCCTTTTGAATGAATAGCAGCTTTGTTTGATCTCCACACCAGTCTTGTAAAGCCTGTGCGATGAACTCTGGCCCATTGTCAACACGAAGCTGTTCAGGTCGACCTCTCCATTCTGCAAGCTTATTCAACTCCCTGATAACACGCTGGCTCGTTAAGCTGGTGTCGATGGCAATGGATAAGACTTCGCGATTAAAATCATCGATAATGTTAAAAGCTCTGAACGTCTTCCCCTGAAACAGACCATCATGAACAAAGTCCATTGACCAGGTAAAATTGTGATGTAATGGCTGAACCAATGGTTGTTTGATTCGCAATGGAAGCCGCTTCTTATATTTTCTACGAAGATTGAGTTTCATCTCTGTGTAAATTCTGTACACTCGTTTGTTATTGTCTCTGAAGTTGAGAGCACGCAGCCGATGGTACATCATCCAGAAGCCCCAGCGGCTATGAAGGTCTGCCATCTGTCGCAATTGCATGCGGATTGGTTCGTCATCTTTAGCCTTGGGTTTGTAGCAAACCACAGAAGGCGTAGTGCCAATTAGTTTACAGGCCTTGCGAAGACTGATCGCATAATTCTCTTGAGCGTACGCGACCGCCTGGCGTTTCTCGCAAGGCCCTAGAATTTTTTTGAGTTAAGATCTTTAAGGATGCGAATGTCGAGTGTCTGCTCGGCAACAATTTTCTTATACTGCGCCAACTCAGCCTCAAGATCTTTCACGCGTTTGAGCTGATTGGCATCCATGCCGGAGTACTTGCTTTTCCACTGGTAAAAAGTCGGCTGACTGATGCCATGCTCACGGCAGATGTCCGCAACTTTCTTTCCTTGTTCTTGTTCCTTGAGAATGCCAATGATCTGGCTCTCGGTGAATTTTGTCTTTTTCATTTCCTTCAAGTTTAACGATTATTCTCTATTTTTAATCGTGACAACTTTTGGGATAGCTTTCA
>DATCRE010000080.1:0-2919 GCA_036569145.1 Cyclobacteriaceae bacterium | reverse complement strand
CACCTACTCCGATCTCAAACTCTTCACAGGATTCGCCAACGCTGCTTTGATGGATTGAAAACTCACTGTAAGTAGCGTAATAGCTAATGCACCCGCAGCTGTCAATACAAAGATCCACCAGCTAATATCTGTTCTATATTCATATTGCTGGATTCCTTTATTCAGAATGTAGTAAGCTATAGGGGCCGCAATGACGCAAGACAATAATACCAGTATCACAAATTCTCGTGAGAGCATTCGCCAGAGATTTATAATAGAAGCGCCCAATATTTTTCGGATGCCAATCTCCTTCGTGCGTTGTTCGGCAACAAATGAAGCCAGACCAAATAAACCCAAACAACTGATGATGATAGCAAGCGTTGCAAATACTGCTGCTAGTTTACCAATGCGTTCTTCAGTCTCAAACTTGGCGGCATACTGAACATCAGCAAATTTAAAATCAAACGGTATGTCAGGGATAACACTGGTATATACTTTTTCTATTTTAGGAAGAGCCTCACTAACCGCTACTCCGGGTGTAATGCGGAGTAACATCCATCCCTTCCAACCTATTGTAAGATAGACGGTGGGCTGAACAGGTTCAAATGGAGAATCCATCACCATATCTTTAATGACACCGAGAATTACAAAGTCTTGGTCAACATTCCATGGGCCATTTTTCCAATGGACAATTTCACCCGCAGCTTTTTTCAGTCCCATATATTTTGCTGCCGATTCGTTGATAACAATACCAGCCGAGTCGCTGGCTATTTCTTTTGAGAAATCACGACCCTCTATAAATTGCCAGCCTACTGTTTTACCAAACTCATGCGTAACACCGAGCGTTCCGAAAGAATCATCTTTCTTCGGATCCTTGCCTCGCCATGTAAAGCCTCCGTTGCTCGACCAAGTTCCCGAAAGTGTTCCACCTGACTCTGCAATTTCTGAAACTGCACTTGTACTTTTAAGCTCAGCTCTCAGCACATCTCCTTTATCACTAAAGGCAGCAGATTTTTTGGGAATCAGAATCAGTCCATCACGCTCGTACCCAACCGGGCGATCTTTCACATACATAAGTTGATTATAAATCACACCTGTGCAGATGATCAGCATTACTGAAACTGTAAACTGCAACACAACCAATACTCTTCGTGGGGTTGACGCAAAGCGTCCGGCTCGGAAAGTTCCTTTCAATACACTTACGGGTTTGAATGATGATAGGTAAAGCGCGGGATAACTCCCTGCTAATAGTCCTGTAGTAAAAAGAAAAATGATACTGCTAATCCAAAACCAATTCTGATTCCAGGGTAATGTCATGGTTTTGCCTGATAATACATTGAACCATGGAAGAGAAACCCCAACGAAGGCAATGGCTATAATAAAAGCGAGTATAACAACCAGGAATGATTCACTTAAAAATTGTCCAATCAACTGACTTCGGATAGAGCCAACGGTTTTACGAATGCCTACTTCTTTCGCACGTTTTTCTGATCGCGCAGTGCTGAGGTTCATGAAATTGATACACGCCAACAGCAATACAAAAACTCCGATTGATCCGATAAACCATACAAATTGAATTGGCCCATTCTGAAGAACTCCTTCTTTGAAATTGGCATGCAGATGCCAGTCACTCATGGGTAGCAACAACACTTCGTAATTATACTTGAGCTCATCTTTCATGTAAGCCAGATCCTTGATGGCTTTCACTTCTAAGTCTTTAATGTTAGCATCCACTTTTTCAAATGTGGTGTTAGGATTGATCTCAGCATAGATGTGAAGGAAGTGATTGCTCCAGCCTTGCTCTTTAACCCATGTGGAGTTAGTAATAAAAAAATTCCAGGGCTGAAAGAAATCAACACCATATAGCTCAGTGTTCTTGGGAAAGTCTTCGTAAACACCGGTTATTGTTGCATCATCAGAGCTGCTGATTTTTATAACTTTGTGTAATGGATCTTCATCTCCAAACAGAGCTTTCGCTGTTGATTCTGAAATCATTATTGAATGAAGATCTTTCAGGCCCGACCAGTTTCCATAAACCATTTTACAGCTAAACATTTCCGGACCTTCTTCGCCAATATATATTCCGCTTCTAGACAAAGCTTTTTCAGGTGTTGCCAATACGGCTGACTCATTTCCGAAGTAAGGTACAATGTGTTTGAAGTTAGCGCTGTAGTTTGTTTTAAGCTCATCAATAAATGGATAAGGAAGTGTTGTCTGACCACTATAATGCCGGCCCTGGAAAAAGCCTGCCTTCATTACCTTCGCTATGCGATTGTAGTTCTCATGATATTTATTAAAAGACAATTCATCGTAAACCCACAAGGCTATTACAATGGCTACGCCCATGCCAAGCGCAAGCCCACCAATGTTTATCATGGAATATCCTTTAGTCTTTAAAAGATTTCTCCATCCGATTTTAAAGTAACTTTTAAACATACTGTATTGATTTAAATTTCTATTTCCTTCTGGCCTGATAATTCCCGGTCTGAATAATAATATCACATCTATTATAAATTTCAGATCAGCTTTTCCTTTGCCTGATGTTTTTAATCGCTCATCATACAACTCCATCAAGTCACCTTCGATGTATTTCTTCAACTTTGGATGGCAGAACCATCTGAAGAAATCCAAAAATGTTTGCGGCGGATGATGTTTCAATTTTATTTACGATTTCAGCTTAACGAATTACGATTACTACTAACTATTAACTGATAACTTTTAACTATTCACTGATAACTAATTTTCAAATTCAACGCCATCTTCGGTATTGCCTTCCACAAATCATCACGAGTACTTTTGGTGTGCTCCATAGCTTTTTTACCGAGTGCCGTAATCTGAAAATATTTCTTTGGGCGTCCGGCTCTTTCTTCTGTGGCTTCACCATCGCGCGATTTTAAATAGCCTTTATCTTCAAGACGCTTCAATGCTGTTTGAAGTGCG
>DATCRE010000079.1:0-3285 GCA_036569145.1 Cyclobacteriaceae bacterium | reverse complement strand
ATACTGAACATGCAAAACAAGAATCCGATAGCATGAAAAGACAGATAGAGTAATGTGTTCAGCTTAAACAAGTGCATGATCTAAAGGTATTTTATTTTTGAGATAACGCTCACCATGTTGGCACCATTTTTTCTCTTACTTTTGCAGGTGTTTTTTAATCAAGCTCAGATGAGAAAGTTAATAGTCAATAGTCAATGGTCGATGGTCAATGGTCGATGGTCAATAGTCACTAGGAAATGGTCACTAGTCATTAGTGCAATTATGATAACATCTTTTCCATCTTTTGCTCAATACACTGGTTATTCAACTGTTGCTGATTTGGCGTCATTCAAAAAGCAATTTGCCATTGAGGCTAAGAAAATTCAATCTATAAAAAGTGCTTTTGTACAGGAGAAGAATCTTTCAGTTTTGGCAGAGAAAATCACATCCGAAGGCAACTTCAATTTCAAGCGCGAAAACAAAGTACGCATTGCTTATGAAAAACCTTTTAGCTACATCATGATCATGAATGGTGACCAGATGCTTGTGAAAGACAATCAGAAAGAAAATAAAGTAAATGTAAAATCGAACAAGCTCTTTCAACAGGTAAATAAAATTATGGTTGATTGTGTTCAGGGTACTATTCTCGATAATAAAGATTTTACAGTGAGAGTGTTTCAGAATGATAAAAACTGGTTGCTTGAAATGACACCTGTAGGCAAGAGCCTGAAAGAATTTTTTCAAACCATTCTGGTGTATGCCGATAAACACGACTATTCTGTTTCTTCCATCGACATGCGCGAACCATCGGGCGACAACACGCTGATCAGGTTTACCAATAAAGAACTAAACACAGCTATCTCCGATGCGATTTTTGCTATTAAGTAGCCTGGTAGCTGTTAGTCTTTTGATAGGCTGCAAATCCGAATATGCAGACCTTAAACCAGTACAGGCCGATGTGACTTGCATTGAAAAATTCAAGCCGCCTTTTCAAACCCAATGGTACAATACTTCAATTGATGTAATTGGTAAACACATCAGTGGTCTGCTGCTTTTCAAAGCTATGCCCGATAGCTCCCTTCGTGTGGTTTTTACAAATGAAGTTGGCATCACACTCCTTGATTTTGGGTTTTCCAATGATGGAAAGTTCAAGGTTTACCAGGTTATCAAGCTATTAGATAAAAAAGCTGTTATCAACTTATTACGAAAGGATTTTGATTTGATTATGATGCGTAATCTCAGGGGGGCTAACCTTAAAAGTTTTACCCGGAATGGTGAGATTTTTATGGCCCGGACGGGAAAAAGTGAAACAGACTATTTCATAACCGACAAAGATTGCGCTTCTTTGTTACGGATTGAAAAGGCATCCAAAAAGAAGTTAAAGACCATGGTTACACGAATAGGCGGCGAGCAAATCCCCGATTCGGTTTTTCTGAAGCACTATACCTTCAACATGACGATCGCCTTGAAAAAACTCAAACGATAGTATGCTACTGAATGATTTCTTTTACATCCAAGGCGTAGAAAATGGCGAGAAGTCGTTGAAAGCTTCTTTGCTGATAAATAAATCTCACAAGATTTTCGAGGGACACTTTCCTGCTATACCGGTAGTGCCGGGTGTTTGCATGATGCAGATGATGAAGGAGATCATGGAGCAGCAGCTTAATCGTAAGCTGGTGGTTCGTGTGGGCGATAATATGAAGTTTCTCTCCGTGATCAATCCAACAGAACATAGCTTAGTACAAGCCGATATTCAATATGAAGATGGACAGGATGGTGTTAAGATAAACGCTACACTGTTGTCAGGTGCTACTACTTTCTTTAAACTAAAAGCAACGTTGCAATCAGCCTGATGTCAGTTCCTGTTTCGTATCAAGAGCGTTTTCGTCAGGTGAAGGCATGTGTGTTAGTGCCAACCTACAATAATCATCGCACACTGAAACAAGTGCTCGACAGCATTCTTGAATACACCAACGATGTGATACTGGTTAATGATGGTTCAACGGATTCGACTGCTGAGATTATCAGTGCTTATTCAACGATTCACATTGTATCCTACCCAAAAAATGTAGGCAAAGGTTGGGCACTGCGCCAGGGTTTTAAAAAAGCGTTGGAGCTTGGTTATGATTATGCCATTAGCATTGATTCGGACGGACAGCATTTCGCTGAAGATCTGCCTAAGTTTTTAGAAGCCATAGAAAAAACTCCTGGCACGTTGGCTATTGGCGCCAGAAATATGGATCAATCTTCCGTGCCAGGCAAAAGCAGTTTTGGTAATAAGTTTTCAAACTTCTGGTATTGGGTAGAGACGGGATTGAAAATGCCGGATACTCAATCAGGTTACAGAGTATATCCTGTTTACCTGATGAAGAACATGAAATTCATTACCCGTAAATTTGAGTTTGAAATTGAAGTGATTGTTCGCGCTGCGTGGCGCAACATTGCCGTGACTTCAGTTCCGGTGAAAGTATATTATGCCTCTAAAGAAACCAGAGTTTCTCACTTCAGACCTTTTAAAGATTTTTCCCGCATAAGTGTTCTCAATACTGTGTTGGTTACAATAGCGCTACTTTACATTAAGCCCCGGGAAATTTACCGAGGGCTAAAAAAAAAAATATCCGGCAGCTCATCCGGGCCGAGTTATTCAAGCCTGATGAAACAGATGCCGTAAAAGCATTTTCCGTAGCGTTTGGAGTCTTCATGGGCATAGCTCCACTTTGGGGTTTTCAAATGATTGTAGCAATAGCGCTTTCCATTTATTTCAAATTCAACAAGGTCTTGGTTCTTATAGCTGCCAACATCAGTTTTCCACCGCTTATACCGCTGATCATATACTTAAGTCATCTGGTAGGTAGAATCTGGATGGGTAAAGATGCTGTAACTCTAAATTTTGATGCAGGCTTAAGCCCGGATGTGATTTATAAAAGCTTTACATTGTTAAGTGTTGTTCAATACATTTTAGGATCAATAACATTGGGCTTATTGGGAGCTGGTGTTTTTGGTTTAATTACGTTTTTGATTTTGAAAGCTTCGAAGCGAAAAACTATAGATGGATAGATTATTCATAGCAATTTATAATTATTTCATAGGGCGTAAAGCTGTTTTCTACCTGCTGTTTTTCGGTCTGTTTGCGCTCGTAACATGGGGCGCTATAAAAATTGATCTGGAAGAAGATGTTTCTAAATTTTTTCCAAAAGACAAAAAAGTAGAAAAGCTCAATGAGATTTTTCAGAACTCCAGGTTCATGGAAAAACTTATTGTCATGGTTTCGCTTAAGGACTCTCTGAAAGAACCTCAGCCTGATAG
>DATCRE010000078.1:0-7967 GCA_036569145.1 Cyclobacteriaceae bacterium | reverse complement strand
CCTCATGCACGAGCACTATATGCAATTGTTCGCGACCTCATGAATACGCGTGATGGTGCTACGTACATGGCAGGAAGAGTGTGGGGTATTTCGACACACTACAATCTTGGTGGAGACCATCCCCTCGTTGGTCACAGCGTTCCTAATTTTGAATTTGAAAATGGTACAAGTATTGGCGAACTCATGCGCGATGGTCAAGGTATACTACTTGATTTTGATACGAATGTCTCACTCAAAACATTGGCAAGTGAATATAACGATAGCATCAAGTACATCTCAGGTCGGGCAAAAGATCAATTGAGTATACGTGCAGCATTGATACGTCCTGATGGAATTATTGCCTGGGCTTCTGATAACAATCCTGATTATAGTGAACTACATAAAGCTGTTACTCGCTGGTTTGTTTGTCATTCAGAAATTGGGCGTTAATAAGTCCTTAGCCATTGGTTTTTGGTCAATTAGGGAATCGAATAAAGTTCTTAGCTATTTATCAATGTTTGTCAGAATAAATGTGGGATATTGATACATCATTTCATCTTAATCGTCCCCAATCATCAAGGAATCGATGATTTGAAATTTGCGATATAACCTTGCTGAATATTTTTCTAACAGCTTGTTCTCTTTAGCGTCAATATCTGAAAACAGTACTCCTGCCCTACTCTTTAACCGGACAGAATTATTCCTTTCACTTGAAAGTCCTTGAGAAGTATAAGCGTGCTATTGATTTTATGCCTGGGCGTATAATTGATAAGCACTGGCATTGCCATTCCTGCCAATAGACTAATTATCGGCGCAACTGTATTTAAAACATAGGATAAATTTCTATGTTTTTTTGAAATCAATTTTGCCTTTGTAAAATCCAGCACTATATAATTGTTGTCGTCTGGTTGATATGCAGTTAATTCAAATGAATGTTGCTCGCAATTAAAATGATTCATTGCAGTTAGCACTGCTGAATCAATTTCTTCCCTTAGCGATAAAGGGATCTTTTTACAATATATTTTTTTGATTCCGATACTTTTAGGAAGAAGTGTATCCTTTCGTTGTGTAACTTCTAGTGTCGAGCAAGATGCCAGTACAACTATCAGAATTATGTTAATGAAATTTTTCATTCTTTAAAGAGTTTGAATACAAGACCAGAGGTTATCAATAAACATATCAACCAAACGACTGATCTTGATACGAAGAGAATTTTGTATCACTTTACTTTAACCCAAATGAGTGTTTTGTAGAAAAATCCTTTATGAATAACAATTTTCAGTTCGTCCTCATGGAGATAAATCTCACAGTCACCCTTTTTTCCCTCATCGTGATTTTCTATTGTTCCTGTCCATACACCCTTTTCAAAAAGGATGTTATAAAGGCATACACGATTTTTATAATCGACTCCTGTAAATACTTTATTGCTCTTTGAAATAGTTACTACATGACCATCCTCGGTTTTCCATTTACCGGTAAAATCATCTGTCGGGTGCTGACCAAATACTATTGCGGTAAGTGAAAGCAGGAATAGAATTACAATTGTTTGTTTTTTCATTTTATATATTAATTTTTAGTTGAATTACTTAATTATCATCTTCATTAAATGCAAAGGCAAGAAGGAGCGATTTATTAATGAGGAATCATAAAGTTTAGCTCCCTGTTATTTATGAACCAGTCCCGCCAGATAATGCTCGAAAAGTTCTTGATGATTACGATTCAAATCATCAAGCTCAATTTCAAAGCGTTGGGAGAATATTGTTTCCAGTTCATTGAATCGTAGTTCAGCAAGAAGAGATGAATACAAAGTGTTTCGGAATACTCCCTGTAACTTTCCTAACTCTATAATGTCGACTAAATCCATCATCAATTTCGTTCGATTACTAAGAAAGGTCTGATAAGTGTCATGGTGATAACGTTTCAAATCAAATATTAACGTTGGATAAAACATCTTCAGAAAATCCGCCAGGTGTCGATCAAATACTTTAAGTCTCTGAATGGCTTCCAGTGGCAATGAATCTTCTCTTAGAGCATGATGTATTTTTGAAAAAGCACCTTCAACAAATTCTTCTACAAGTGCATCCTTGCTCGCAAAGCATAAATAGAAAGTTTTCTTTGCAATGCCAATGGAGTGACAAATTTTATCAATAGAAACTGCTCTTAATCCGTGTCGGCAGAAGATTGTATCTGCAGCATGCAGTATCCTGTTCTTAGTCACCTCACCTTTAATTTCAAAAGATGAAGAAATTATACGACTCATTGCTTCTGATGAAATTATTCCCGCAACCAATTCAATCCTCGTTCTTCTGAAGTGAAGGTTTTCATTTCAAGGTCTGGTATTTTGGTTTCGCTATGAATTTTATTAACCCCGGCTAATGCGAAGAGATCTTCAGGAAGAACAACTGCCATTTTTCTTATTCCTTTTTGCACTATCTCTGACGCATAACCAGCTATGAATAATTGCATTTCTTTGCTTAGAACTTTAATATCTTTTTGGTTTACAAGAATTAACCTGATCTTTTTCTGATCGATCAATTCATTAAGCATTACTTTGCTTTTAACAGCATTTTCTGCTTTTTGAAAACCATGGATCCGAACAATCAAAATGGAACTATCCGCCTGATAGACAAGTTCTATATTACTGTGTGTTGAAATTACAGTGCTCATGATTTTATTATTTTAATTAATGGGACATTGTTGTGTCAAGAACAACTTCTTCTTTTTTAGGAAATTTCTTTCTCCACAGATCACCTACTCTGTCCACACAGTAATATGCCATCGGTACAACAAAAACAGTAAGACATAAACTTGTGGATAGTCCTCCGATAAGCACCCATGCCAATCCGTTTTTCCATTCGCTTCCTGCTGCTGTGCTGGTGGCAATTGGAATCATACCAATTACCATAGCGAGAGTCGTCATCAATATGGGGCGTAATCTTGTTTTTCCTGCTGTTATCAATGCTGTCCATGTATTATCTCCTTGCTCTTTACGATGATTGGCGAAATCGACAATCAGGATTGCATTCTTGGATACCAATCCAAGAAGCATAATCATACCCAGGATGGTGAAAATGCTCATGGAAGACTTTGTTAACGCAAGCGCCAGAAATACACCGATGAAGGCAACCGGAATAGCGAACAAAACAACGAAAGGATATATGAAGTTGTTATACAATGCCACCATCACCAGATACATGAGTAGCAACGCTGCTACAATGGCTGCTGCTAATGAACCGAACGATTCTGACTGACGCTCCGCATCACCACTCCATCGCATGTCGATTCCTGCAGGCAGAGGTTTTTCGATTAATGACTTATTGATCTGGTCTACCAACTCTCCTGATGTAATTCCGAGAATGTTACTCTTCACAGTAACAGAAGCACGTCTGTCTTTGCGTTCTAATACACTTGGACCGCTGCTCTGTACTACATTGGCAAACTGGGATAACTTGATGAGCTGTCCTGAATTGTTTATGAAAGAGATGTCTTTTACATCTTCCATATCATGTTTATTGAAATCGTCGAACTTCACCCGAATGTCATACTCATTAGTTCCTACACGATATTTTGCATCATCATTACCTGCGTATGCGTTTTGCAGTGTTGCACCTACATTGTAAATATTGAGACCTAACTGCCCCATTTTTTCACGATCAATGTTCACTTCAACTTCGGGGTTTCCTGCCTCTACACTTAAGCTTGTATTAATGGCCCCTGGCATAGCGGCAATGCGCATTTTAAGTTCATTGGCTGTAGCCATCAATAATTGGCTATTCTCTCCGTTAAGAACAATTTGTATAGGGTCTCCGCCGTTGATCAGGCCCACCATGCTTGGACTGACTTTCACACCAGGAAATTGACTGGAGATCTCTTGGCTTTTCCTGAGCATAAGTTGGGCTGTAGAAATACTGCGTTCAGTCTTGTCAATCAAAGTAACAGTCAATTCTGTTTTATAATCTGAACCCACACCTGCTACAATTGATGATGTGCTGCTTCCGGCAACGTTGCTAAAAACGGTTGTCACATCGGGTTGCTTACGAAGGTAATTTTCGATTTCGATGCTGCGTAAATTATTTTGTTTCACCGTGAGGTTCTTATCGAATTCAAGTGCAAGACGAAATTGTCCTTTGTCGCTTTCAGTAACAAATTCATTTCCAATGACACCCATGTTCATCACCACAATGATTACTCCGAAAAGGGAGACAATAAACCCAGACAGAACCAGCTTGTGCTTCAACGTCCACTGAAGTGCATGTGTATACCATTCCGTAAGAGCGTCAAGCATTCTCTCAAACCAAACCAGTGGCTTATGAAAAATGTTATTGCTATTCAATATTGTTATTTTTCCGAAGCGTGATGCTAACCAGGGCGTGAGTGTGTAACAAACAAACAAGCTCATTAACGTTGCCACAACAATGGTGACGGAGTATTGACGCAGTACATCTCCAATTGTATTTTGGATCAGGCAAAGCGGACCAAATACCACTACGTCAACCATGGTGATGGCAAGCGCAGAAAAACCAATTTCATTACGGCCATCCAGCGCTGCCGTGCGTTTATCTTTGCCCATGTGTAAATGCCTGTGAATATTTTCCAGTACCACAATACTGTCGTCCACCAGAATTCCAATCACAAGCGATAGTGCAAGCAGACTCATCAGGTTAAGACTAAACCCGAAGAAATACATGGCAATGAAAGTAGAAATCAATGATGTTGGAATGGCTACCAATACGATCAAGGAATCTCTAAGGCTGTGAAGGAACAATACCATAATAGCAGCCACCAGTATTACTGCAATCAGCAGGTCATGCATTACACCATTTGCAGATTCAAGCGTGTAATCTGCGGAGTCATCAGCGATGATAAATTTTACGCCTTCACTTGCATACTTCGTTTCCAGTGAAGCTATTTTTTCTTTTACGTGATTGCTGATATCCACTGCGTTGGCATCACCTTGCTTTTTTACCAACAGACCAATGGCATTCTGTCCGTTATACCGGAAAACAGACGCCGGGTCTTTTGTTACATCAGAAACGGTTGCCACTTCACTCAACTTCACAGGGCTTCCCGCTGCCAGAAGGGCAACCGTTAGATCGTTTAATTGCGAGACCGATGTAAACTTCCCCGCAAGGCGTACAGTCATCTGTCCATGCGATTCGGATTTTACTTTTCCCGCGGGAAATTCTACGTTAGCATTATTAATAGCTTGCGTAACGTTAAGGATAGAAAGACCATAGTAATCCAGTTTATCTTTAATAACATTTACTTGTATTTCTCTTTCCTGCCCACCAATTAACGTTATCTCCCCTACTCCTGAAATTTGCTGAAACTGTGGGTTGATTTCGTTTTTCATGATGTCGTAAAACGCTGCATTACTCAGTTGTGACGTAGCAGCCAATTGCATGATTGGCGAATCGCTTGGTGTAACTTTTGAAATGTTTGGTGATTTTACATCTGTAGGAAGCTCACTTAAAATATTATTGATCTTCCGTTGAACTTCCTGTTCTTTACTGTCGATATCGGAACCGATACTGAATTCAGCAGTGATGATAGAATTACCTTCAAGTGATTGAGAAGAGATAGTTTTGATTCCGTCAATTCCGCTAAGTACATCTTCTATTTCTTTGGTAACAGTTTGTTCAACGTTTACAGGTGCTGCGCCTGGATACTGGGTTGTTATCACCAATGTAGGCTGACTCATGTCAGGCATCAATTCATAACTTAGTTTTGTGTAGCAGAAAATTCCTCCTAAAATCAGCACTGTAAAAATCACAATGATCAGTGAAGGTCGTTTAATTGATATTTCTGTTAGTGTCATCTTTTTATCATTTTAAATTTGATAAGTATTAGCAAACATGTGGTGAAGATTAATTAGCGATAGATACTTTCGTTCCATCATTCAGATTCACCAATCCACCAGAGATCACAACCTCACCTTTTTGTAAGCCGCTTGTAACCTGAATACGAGTTTCGTTTCCGCTTCCTGTTTGTATGTCACGAATTTTTGAAGCACCCCCTTCCACTACATAAACCTGGGGCTTTACTGCAGAGCCAAGCAATGCTGTGCGCGGAATGGTGAGTGCTTCACCTGATGCTGTATTGTCAAGAACGACTGTTCCATACATACCTGATTTAATAGCGGACTCAGGATTTGAAACAAGAATCTTGATCTGGAAATTATGCGATGCATCTGCCTTCGATCCAATCATATCAACTTTTCCTTTGAAGACAATTCCCTGGTAAACATCTGTGCTGATGTCTATAATCTGACCAATACTGAATTGGGCGATACTTTTTTCAGGCACACTGATTTCAAGTTTCACCGCACTGATATCGATTAGTATAGCCAATTGCGTTCCTGGAGATACTATCGATCCGAGTTCGAAATTCCGGCTTGTGATAATTCCACCGAATGGTGCGGAAATAGTATACTGTCGGATCTGCGTCTTCAACTGTTCTATTTGTGCCTGCGATGTAAGTATATCTGTTTTAGCATTATCCAATTGAAGTTTGGTTACTCCTGAGATACCTTGCTGATATCGATTCAGTGTATTAACAGCTCTATCATAATTAGCTTGTGCGGATTGTAATTGTGCCTGTACAAGACGATCATCTAATTGTGCGATGAGTTGTCCTGCACTCACATGAGATCCTTCCTGAACATTTACGTTGATAACTTTTCCGCTGGTCTCTGAACCAATAGTCACTTCACGGTTCGGACTGAAGGAACCGGTGAATGTACTCCTTACATCAAACTTGTCAAGTTTAACAGTATCGACCTGAACAACTACCGCTGTGTTAACATCAGGGTGATATATCTTAGCCTCTACTTCTCTTTTATTGCTTACTAACTTGAATGCCACTATGGCAACCAGGGTTCCTGCTATCACAATTGTAATAAGGATTTTTGTTGATCTGTTCACGTTTTTATTGTTTATGATTTGAATGCATTAAGTCTAATTGTTCATGGCAATTGCTGAGGGTAACAGTGTGCCCTGAGCTTTTTTCAAATTGATCTCAGCTTGTTTGAGATTAATGAGCGCCGTGACATAATTGTTCTGCGCTGTTTGCAGGTCAGTAGTAGTATTGATTACATCGTTTACCTTCACAAGACCACTCTGGTATTGCTGGTTGATATCCGCCATTACTTTCTGGGCCAGGGCAAGATTTCTTTTTTGATTCTCGTATGTAATCTGGTTACTGCGTATATCTGCGAATGCATCGGCTACTTCCTTTTCGTTTTGTTGAAGGGTTTGCATCGCCTGTACATCAAGCTTACTGATCTCGATTTGTCGCTGCTTAGCTTTATACTTGATATTGAAGCCATCAAAAACCGAAACTTTTAATCTGATGCCAACAGCGGATGTCGGATAGAATTTGTTATTAATATTCTCAAGCGGATTGGCTGTATTGTTGTAGCCATAAAATCCGTAGTTGGCAAATAGTGATAACGTTGGCAGATAGCCTGATCTGATATTCTTGTAATCAAGCTCAGCTACTCTCTTGTTTTGCATCAATTGCAGATAATTTGTCTTTTCCTTTGCATTGTAGCTGGCATCCAGAATTGCAGTAACTTCATTTTCACTAAATGTATCGACGCTTACAGGTTGATCAAGCGACACGTTCATCAGAACTTTGAGCAGGTTGTAATATTTCTCTTTATTGTTTTGAAGGCTTTCCAGGTTCGCCTTGGTATTATCACGCGTTACCGTGAGTCGATCTACATCAGTTTGCGTGGCAAGTCCTGCTTTTAATTGTTCCGTTGTGCTTTCAAGCAGAGTTTCAGTGTTCTGCAAGCTTAACGTTGTTAGCTCTTCTTGTTTAACTAAAGACTGTATGTTGTAATACGTTGCTGAAACATTGTAAACCAGGTCTTCCTGACTGCTTCTAATCTGCAGTTGATTGCCGGTGACAAGAATTTTGGCGGCCTTCAAACCAATAAGTGCAGATGCGTTGTATAAATTCTGGTTCAATTCCGCTGTTGCATA
>DATCRE010000077.1:0-2002 GCA_036569145.1 Cyclobacteriaceae bacterium | reverse complement strand
GAAGATTGTTCCATGATACCTGTAAAGATAGCAGGCGCTGAGGCAATGGACGATTACATTTTGAAAATGGAAAATGCGGTGGTCATCAAGCTGCATGCCCGCAGTCTGTTCACTCAAACATCAGCCGTGGCCTACCTCACGTCATTGGATGAGGCTTATCTTCAATTGTTACGGGATGAGATAGAAGAGTTCAGAATTCTTTTTAAGGAATGGGTGCAAGACTTTGAAAATACTTCATCGAAAGAAGGCGATGGATGGGGACTCTTCGTACCCGATGATGAGCACTAAACTGTATAACTAGCATCCAGAACTTGTCTCGTTGAAAAATATTTTCGTTGACAAAATTGTAAACTGGTTACCTTCGTTCCATAGAATTCAGCAAAAACGCATTTTTTGAATTTGTTGTTGTTTAAACGCACATTTTAAAGTGCCAATTTTTAAGGTACCACCTGATTATATGTTTTCTTTTTCATAATTTTACCTCGATTAGAAACCAACGTATTGCCGTTTAGAGACGCTTCATGAGAGTCTGTCATGGAGTTCTTAAATCTTAATTCGTCACCCCACTCACTTTACTACTAACAAACAACCTGTTTTTTATGATAACGAGGACTGGGGCATTACTTGCCTTTTTCACTTGTATTCTACTTCTAATCTCACTTCAGTCGAATGGACAGATTAAAGCTGAATACGGGTATCTTGATGCAACACATTGGAACTTTGAACAAGAGAGACTTCCCCTTTCGGGGCAATGGACTTTTTATAAAGATAAGTTGCTACCTCCGAATGAATGTGGTTTGAATGAAGGTGTGATTAGTAATTTTCCTGAGCTCTGGAGTAATGCACATCATGATGGTATTGGCTTCGGTACGTATCAACTTAAAGTTATAGTGGCAGATTCTGTTCGCACACTCTCGCTTGAAATTCCGCAGCTGTATAATAGTTATAACCTCTGGATTAACGGAGAGCTTGTTGCATCAGCAGGTAAGGTAGGTACGAATCGTAAAGATGCCGTGCCTCAGTGGGTTTATAAGACTGCCTCTTTCAACGTTACAAATGACACGCTTTGCCTGGTGTTACAACTATCAAACTTTCATCATTACAAAGGTGGCGCTAAAGATGCCATACTGCTGGGTGCACCTGCTAAAGTAAATCACCATAAGCTATTGGCTTTTGGAAGTAACATGGCAGAATTGATTTTGTTGTTTATTGCGGGTAGCGTTTTTTTAGCACTTTATCTTCGTAAGCGAAACAGAAAAGTTGTTCTTTACTTTTCACTTCTTTGTTTAACATGGTGTATTCGTGCAGGGTTCTCAAATCTTTATCCAATCGTTATGTTGTTTCCCGGGTTTAACTGGAACTTGCTGGTAAGGATTGAATATCTCACGCTCTATTGTGCAAGCATCTGGGCGATACTCTTTCTCAATGCACTATTTGAAAATATTCAGAAGCAGATTTTTACATATATGCTGGTAGGCATAAATGGTTTCTTTGTTTTGTTTACGATATTCACTTCGCCCTACACATTTACGCATTGGATATCAGTATATCTTGTTGTATCGGGAATTACAATTCTCTATGGTGCAGTAATTGTTATACGCGCGATTTTCTTTGAACAAAAAGGTGCCTGGCTTTTAGTTACAAGTCTGCTGCTTGGTGTGATTGTATTCGGATACGATATTATTGCTTATGGAAGCTCAAGTTATAACCTGGTGTTTTTACACGTTGGCTACATTGTAATCTTTGTAATGATAACCATGGCATTGCTCATTCACATGGATGTATTGAAAGGTAAAATAGGTGGCAATGACGTGCTAACCTATCATGATATGGTGAATGGACATAAACATTAGACCACGAATTATAAGTCAGTGTCAAGCATGAACCTGTCTTTTAATTCATTGAGGATAGGATTTTTATTTGCCAGGTACTCAAACTTTTCACGACTTGTGTAAATAACTTTCTTGTCATCTACGACCTGAAGCTGCGAGGTCAGCGTAAT
>DATCRE010000076.1:0-10817 GCA_036569145.1 Cyclobacteriaceae bacterium | reverse complement strand
GAGAACACATATTTTCCAAGGTTCATAAATTCGATTTTGTCGAATCTAGGAATCAAATCGTCACGGTCGTTTTATCAACCTAACCTACTGTAAATCAAAATGTCAAAGAACGTTTTTAATATTTTAATAGGACGCTAGTGGATAATTTACGCTAATTAAATTCAACGGCGTCTGATGCAGCCGTTATCTGCTTCAACTCTTCCTGCGATAGTGTAAAGTTTAGTGCTTTGGCATTGTCGCGTACCTGTTGTTCGTTGCGTGCACCTGCTAACACACACGCCATGCCCGGTTGATTCACCGTCCAGTTAATAACAAGTTGTGAGAGTGTAGCGCTGTGTGCATCAGCAATGGGTTTTATCTTCTGCAACAATGCGTTTGCTTTATCAATATTTTCAGGAGTATAAAAGCGATTGCTCTCACGTGTGTCACCATCATTAAACTTGTGATCGCGTTTTATCTTGCCAGTTAGCAAACCGCGTTGCAACGGACTGTAGGGCAAAATACCCATACCTTTTTCAAGTGCTTGTGGCACTACATTCTTCTCGATACCTCTGTTGATGAGACTATATGGAACCTGGTTGGAAACAATGTTAACTGTTTTCAACGCTTCTTCAACCTGGCTCACATTGTAATTGCAAACACCAGCGGCACGAACTTTTCCTTGTTTGATCAGCGAAGCTACTGCTTCCATTGTTTCTGAAATGGGTGTTGTTGCATCTGACCAATGAATCTGTAGTAAATCAATGTAATCAGTACCTAAACGCTTCAGGCTATCTTCACATTCTTGTATTACTTTTTGTTTTGCAGCATATCTGTACACCTTTATGGGTTTGCCATTATTGTCTTTGGTGTCAAAGTAGAATTCTCCTTGTTCTGTTTGCCAGTTCAATCCATACTTGGTAAGAATCTGATACTTATCGCGTGCAATACCTTTCATGGCTTTGCCTACCAATTCTTCACTGCGTCCAAAACCATAAACAGGTGCGGTATCTATTGTTGTGATCCCTAAATCAAAAGATACCTGGAGAGCACGCAATGCTTCACCTTCTTCGGCTCCGCCCCACATCCATCCACCGATAGCCCAGGCACCAAAGGCAATGGGTGTTACTTTCAAATTTGAATTTCCAAGTTGACGTAGTTCCATAGTTGTTATTTCAATGATTAAAAATTCAATATTGTTTTTAGATTTTCTTGATCTCTTCTTCTTTTGTTTTGCTACACTTTATTTTTAGGCCTCATCCCCGGCCCTTCTCCGGGGGAGAAGGGTGTCGATGCTGGAAATAAAATATCAGTGACTACATACCCATCATGACAAAGGCTCCCCAGTAATAGGGTTCTTTGTATTTTGTCATGAGTTGGAGTTGTGCCTGCTTAAAAGCTTTTTGTTTGTTGCCAAGTTTAATCCAGTTGGCATAAAAGAGTGTCATGAGTTGTTGTGTTGCTGCGTCGTCTACTTTCCATAAACTCATAATGAGCGCATCAGCACCGGCAACCAGGAAGGCACGCTGTAAACCATAAACACCTTCGCCTGCTTTAACATCACCAAGGCCAGTTTCACAAGCACTCAATATAATCAGGTCTGTTCCTTCGAGATTAAGATTCATGGCTTCATACGCTGTAAGAATACCATTGTCGTTACTGCTGAGGTTGGGTGATGTTTTGCCTGTGATTGTTTTACCTGCACCAGCAAATAATAATCCTGAGCGAAGCAATGGGTTATCATTTGCATTTTCAAGATTCACACCAAAAGCAGAACCTCCATGATCAACATCCTGAAGAAAGTAACCGTGCGTGGCAATGTGAATTAATGCAGGAGCTTTAATAGCTTTGAGATTACCTTCTGTAGCAAGCTTCTGCGTAAATACTGTTGTCTGATAACCTGCAGGCTTTAAAATTTTTGAAACAAGATCAATCTCTATTTTAGTGCCGGGAAGTGCAGCTACATCTGTCGATCCATAATCAGGGAAGCCAATGAGTGTTGCATTTTTCTTAGTGACAACTTTCTTTTTATTCTTAATGGTAAAAAGATCTTTTGAGTTACCAAGTATCACCAGATCGTAACGATTTATTACATAATCACCATCTTTCTTTTTGAGTGTGTTAAGATTAAGCTGATTGTATGCACCATCAGGTGAAATATAAATTACTTTCTTGCCTGCAAGTGCTGGTTCAATGCGACTCCAGTATTGTTCATACGAATACTCATCAGCAATATGCTGTTGAATAGCATTGCGATAAAACTTGGCATAACGTGTATCAAGCTGCTGACCGTTATCCAGCTCAACCATTTTGGGTAATGCTTCACCTTTCGTTAAAATCAAGGCGATGTATTTTGAGTCTTTTATAAATTTCTGATCATACTTTTGTATGGCGATAATTTCAACCATGGCTTCAGTATCGCCAAGCAATGTTTTCACCTGCTTGTAACTTATTTTCTGTGTTGAATAACCCGATGAAAATTCTGCCGACGACGCTGACAAGTTTCGTTCCATGGCATTCGTGGCTCGTTCAAGCGAATCGAGATTTATTTTTTGTTCTTTCAAATCATCTTTGGAGTATGCATAAAGGCGGGCCAACGTTTCTTTCTGATCGAGCCAGATTTTATAATCTTTAATAAGCTGAGCATTACCACTCGTCAAAATACTTTGCTTGATCTTGTTGGTAGAGCTTAACAACAACGCCTTTGTTGCCATCCGATAATCATACAAGTCTTCGAGCAGTGCCGTATTTTCTTTACTGGCTTCGGCACCAAAATTAAAGAAGCGTTGAAAGCGAGGACGAAGTACATCCCAATACTTTGTCTTCTCTGCTTCGCTCATAGGAGGAAAGTATTGATTGATAAAGTCGATTGACTTATCCATCACATCACGATAGGTCATATAAGCCTTATTCACTTCATTCTTTTTCCAGTAGAGAATAGCCAGGTCTTCTTTCGATTGAACAAACAAGGGATGATTGGCTCCTAATGTTTTTTCTCTTGTCGACAAAGCTTTATCCAGCAACGGTTCCGCCTCTGTGTAACGTGTTTTATAGCGATAGAAATTTCCGAGATCGCTGATAGCGCGTGCATACGCCGGATTATCTTCACCATAATTTGATTTATATATGGCTACTGCTTTCTTTAAGATCTCTTCAATTTTGTCTTCCTTACCCATCGTCATGTAAAGTGCAGCTTGGTTAATGAGCATGCTACCATAGTCTGGATTGTTCTTGCCGAGTCGTTTTTCCATTGACAAATAAATTGCTTCGGCATCAGGATACTTACCCATCTGCTGATACAGCAACGCCAGGTTAGACAAAAACTTCAAATGATTTTTTGATTTGCTGCTTTGTAATTTTTCCGCTACAGCGATGGCATTCTTAAGAATCTTCTCAGCTTCTTCATAACGACCGATGGTTTGAAACAACATGGCTTGATTATTTTGAATGATAGCATACTGCATCAACTCCTGCCCGTTGTTACTTTCAATGATAGACAATGCCGAACTGAGTAATTTTTCAGATTCATTATACTTGCCCATCGTAAAATCCAGCACACCATAATTATTCAATGACGATGCTACGGCATAATTGCTCTCACCAAATTTAGCTTTGCGAAGTTCAAGCGCCTGCGAAGTAAACGTTTCTGCTTGCGTAAACCTGCCCATGGTTGCATACAATAAACCTTCGTTGGAAATGGTTTTCATATAACCAATATCTTCTTTAAGATCTGCTTTCTCGTATGAAGCTTGTGCGTGGGCAAAACGTTTTTCAGCGAATGCAAATTTATGCTGAGCGTAACTCATCTCACCCAACTCGAGATTGAAGCGGGCATTCTCGGCATCCGTTAATTCGGCATTGTTGTAATAGGCGGAACCTAAACTGGTAAACGTTGTTAGCTTCGCGCTCAGCTCGCCTTTCTCCTTCACATCAAAGACACCGGAGTTATCACTTAGCAGAATGGCGTAGTCAAAATCAGTGGAGTCAAATTGTGCACGGGCTTTGTCAAGATCTTTCTTAACTGCATTACCCGCCTTTTCCAAATTATCTTTTGATGTTAATTCTTTTGCCTTGTCGGCTGCAGCCTTCTTGAGGTTTTGTAATATCTGTGCCTGAAGCTGCCCAGAGAGAGCAAGCAGGACACCAATAAAAAGTATACGCTTCATGGTAAATAAGTTGGGGTTAACAAATCTACAAAATTAGCGTTGAGCTGCCAGCCGGGAGTCTGAGCATTTACAATAGTTATTTACATCTTTAAGCAAGTTGTTTAATAGCAGCTTCGTAATCATATTGAAGGTCTTCAGGCATCTTTGACAATGCGGCATCGATCTTCTTTATTTGTTGGTGATACATGTTAAACAAAACTGTATTCTGCTCAAGCCTGATGCCGAGCTTTTTGAAACGCTGATAAAAATGAATCCGCACTTCTACCTCCGTTGTCGCTACGCCTGAGTATCGGATCTGTTTGTTTGCTAATCTTAATATTTTCCGAAGACCTTTCTTCACCAGGTAGAGATTGCTTTTGTTCAGTTCATCAAAGAGGTGATCCATCTCATCGTTAACATTAGCTACAAAAGCAGTTTCGTCATGAGCTTCGAAAAGCTGGTAGGTGAGCAGTTCTTTATTCTCAACTTTATACTTTGCCAGGCGCATACAAAGCTCTCGTACTTTATCAGGATCGAGGTGTAATAGTTCTTTTTTGATCTCACTTAATGATGCTGCCTTCATAGTAAAAAAGTAAAACGGTCCAGGCCAAAATTACTGATCCGTTCAGTAATACAGGCTACAAATTCATTCAATTGAAAATATTTGTTTGTTGATGAATCTTACAACATCAATTTAACTTATAAACCTGCAGTACAGGTAGCTTCCTGAATTGACAAACCTCATTTATTGGCAGACTATTTCCTTCGCCGTTCATAAACTGTGAACGAAATAATTTTGAATTCTGGATTAATGCTTTCTACTTGCTTCTGAGTAATAACCTAAACTCAGATACCAATGAAAAAAATATTGCTGCTGGGACTTATATTGTTAGCAAGTCCTTCCCTCAAAGCCCAATCACCTACAGCCATCAAAGCAGGAAAAGTTATTGATGTTGTGAGTGGCACCGTACTTACCAACCAGATTATATTGATTGACAGTGGCAAGATTATGGACATGGGCTCTTCCATATCAATACCTAAAAATGCTACAATTATTGATCTCAGCAAGTCAACGGTGCTGCCCGGTCTTATCGATTGTCACACACACATTACAGGTCAGCCCAGTGGTGATTATTATGGAGACAAATTCAGAAAAACTCCAATGGATATAGCTGTCAAAGCACACATCTATGCGAAGCGTACCTTGCAGGCTGGCTTCACCACTTGTCGCGATGTTGGCGCAGAGGCTTTTGTTGATGTTGCGCTACGCAATGCCATTAACGAAGGTGAAGTTGAAGGACCACACCTGCAGGTGGCAACATTATATATTGGTTCAACAGGAAGTCACGGTGATCTTAACGGGTTCTCTCCTTTTTTGAATTTCGAATTGCCAGAACAGATGTCGGGCATTGCCAACGGCATTGATGAAATTCGTAAACAGGTACGTTATAATATTAAATACGGTGCCGATGTAATCAAATTCGGAGCCAGCGCTGGTGTACTCTCTGAGGAAGAAAGTGTTGGTGGCCCTCAATACACTCAGGAAGAAATGAATGCTCTGGTAGATGAAGCCAGGATGTGGGGCCGCAAGACTTGTGCGCACGCTCATGGAACAACGGCTATTAAAATGGCAGTGAAAGCTGGTGTAGCTTCTATCGAACATGGAAGCTTTATTGATGATGAAGGCATTCAACTGATGAAACAACATGGCACATACCTGGTCGCTGATATTTATAATGACGATTATATCATTAGTGAATATGCCAAGCTCGGCTTTCCTGAAAAGATCATTAACAAGGAACGTATGGTAGGACGGACTCAACGTGAGAGTTATGCCAGAGCTGTGAAAGCCGGTGTTAAGATTGCTTACGGTACTGATGCTGGCGTATATCCTCACGGTGGAAATGGCAAGCAATTTTTTTATATGGTTAAATATGGGTTAACGCCGATGCAGGCAATTCAATCGGCTACAGTTAATGCTGCTGACCTCTTAGGTTGGAAAGACAGAACTGGTTCCATCACAAAAGGAAAATGGGCAGACATCATTGCAGTCGATGGAGATCCTACTGCTGATGTTACCATTCTGGAACATGTTAAGTTTGTAATGAAGAGCGGCAAGATTTACAAAAACGAAGTATCGCGATAAGATGTCGTTAAAAAAAGCGTTCTGTCCGACGAGGTTGGTTGAATACACAAACTGCTGTACCTTTATGAGATTAAAATAAACAATCCCTAACAACACATTACTCAATATGAAAACTATTTCTGCAAAACTATTTCTGATCTGCCTGGTAATCATCTGGGGCTGCGGCCACAAAGAACACGATCACCACGAGGAACATGAAGCTGACTCAATCTCAACAGATGCTAATGCCAATGCTGCGTTGCTTGATGAAGTGGATAAGCTTCACATGGAGTTAATGGGAAAGATGGAAGATATCTATAAGAAAAAAGAAGAATTGCAGAAGGAACTTGATGGCGCTACGGACGATAAAAAGAAAGAACTGGAAAACGCCATCGCCAAGCTTGACTCTGCTGACCAAAGCATGATGGACTGGATGCACAACTTCAAGCCTCTGCCTGACAGTGTCGGCACCGAGAAAGCCAGAGAATACCTTGAAACTGAAATGGAAAAAATTAAAAAAGTAAAAGATGATATTCTGGAGGCGCTTGATTCTAAATAGCAGAATGTTAAAATGAAAATCAATACTAGAAGCCATTTCAAAAGGATGGCTTTTTTGTTGGATCCTACCCTGATGTGAATAAAGATAACACGACGCTATATTATAATTCAGCAGATTAAATCTATATTGCTACAGGTATGAAAACAAAAGCAACAAAAAGAGTAGCCGCTAAATCAATACGCGAAATTAATGTGGCGACCTATGCAAAAAAGACAGCTCGATATGCTGTTAAAAAAGCTGCGAAGAAAAATGTATCAGTAACTGTGGCGAAAGCAGGTAAAGTTTACAGACTCCATCCTGATGGTAAGAAAGTGCTTGTTATGGATCTACCACAGAAAATAAAGGTTAAACACTCCATCATCAAGATTGCAGACTAAAAGATTAAGAATTTTTGCAGGTCCGAACGGATCAGGTAAGTCTAGTATTGAAGATTTAGTCTCTTCAAAATATAACATTGGTAATCTGATTAATGCCGACAAAATTGAGCAGATACTTCGATCGAGAGGTCAGTTAAGTTTTAATACTTACGGAATCAAGATTACAAGTTCTGAATTAAAGAAGTTTATTAAATCTTCCGGCTTTAATGAAAAAGCTGATCTCACAGAGCTATCAAATCTGTTAACAGTACAAAAAAATGTTCTCAAACTAAAATCCTCAAAAATACCTTTTGCTTACCTAGGAGCAATCTTAACCGAATTAATTAGGAATAAATGTTTAGATGGCAACAGAACGTTTTCATTTGAAACTGTTATGTCGCATCGAGGAAAACTAGAATTTATTAAAGAGGCAAAACGTAAAGGTTTTAAGACTTATTTATATTTTGTATGTACTGAATCTGCAAGAATCAATATTGACAGAGTTCAAAGTCGTGTAGCATTAGGAGGACATACAGTGCCAATTGAAAAGATAAAATCCAGGTATATAAAGTCGCTAAACTTGTTGGCTGAAGCAGTGAAGCTCGTCGATCGTGCTTTTATCTTTGATAATTCTGAAGAACAAGCTACAATTCTTCTGGCTGAAAAGGACAAAGACGAAATTCGAATCTTTGAAAAGGAAGTTCCCAGGTGGTTTAATACCTATCTAATTAAGAAGCTTCGCTAACGATAAACATACAAAAGCAGAATAAAAAATCACTTTAAAGATTGAAAATCTATCTCAGTCAAATCTGAACTTTCGACTCCTACGAGTACGATACATGAAATACCTGAACACAACAATTACAGAAGTAGATAACATAGTCAATGACAACAATGCAACAGGAATCAGAAATTCAAGCTTTAATGGTCGGTAGTTTTTGTGGAAATATTTATCCAGATAACCAATTTCATAATGAGATTCAGAAAGCAGATCATTATTGCTGCACATAAATGTATAATACCCCCGATCACATTTATAAATTGTGATTAAGTATGTTTTACCCTTCTCAAAGTAAGCACCACAATTACCTCCATACTTGCTTCCGAGTATATTTTCAAGACCACACAATTTTTCCTTATAGGAAAATTCAACATCCAACGAATAAGAATAGGTAGTATAATTTTCGTGTAGATTATCTTCACGTTCGTAAAAGCATGTTACAGGGTCTTCTTTCTCTTCTGTTATTTTGCCAATAACAAAGTCGTACGCAGCATCAACCTCCCGGCTGATACTTATATGTCCACACTTGCACGGGTAGACTTTAACGCTGACAATCAGCAGAAGCGGCAGTGCAAATATTTTTTTAATTATCATATACAGCTAATCGAATAGCAGGCTAAAAGTCACATCGTTTTTCTCAGAATCTTGTTGCTAAATTTATTTCTCCTCCAAAGACATCACCCCTGTTTATTCAAAGCCTGAAACTGTTACCTTTGCGCTTCCTAATTGAGAACTATGGACTTGAAGTACATTCCTTTAAACGATCTGCATGCCAGCCTTGGCGGAAAGATGGTTCCTTTTGCAGGCTACAACATGCCTGTTCGTTATTCATCTGACATTGAAGAACACATGACCGTACGCAATGGTGTTGGTGTTTTTGATGTCTCTCACATGGGTGAATTCCTGGTGAAAGGTCCGCAAGCCCTTGACCTGATTCAGCGCGTAACAACCAATGATGCCTCTAAACTTATCGATGGTCAGGCTCAATATTCTTGCCTTCCGAATAAGACTGGTGGTATTGTTGATGATCTCATCGTTTATAAAATAAAAGATAACGACTACATGCTAGTGGTCAATGCTTCTAATATTGACAAAGACTGGGACTGGATATCGCAGTTCAACACAAAAGGAGCGGAGATGACGAACATCTCAGATGACATTTGTCTCTTCGCTGTTCAAGGTCCGAAGGCAGCTGGTGTATTGCAAAAATTAACTTCTGTTGATCTGGGTGGTATTAAATATTATCACTTCGCCATTGGTCAGTTTGCGGGTGTTGACCATGTTGTTATCTCCAATACTGGTTACACAGGTGCTGGCGGTTTTGAAATCTATGTTAAGAAACAATATGCCGAAAAGGTATGGAATACCATATTTGATGCAGGTAAAGATGAAAATATAAAACCCATTGGTCTTGGCGCGCGTGATACTCTTCGCTTGGAGATGGGCTTCTGCCTATATGGTAATGATATTGATGACAATACTTCTCCTATTGAAGGAGGTCTTGGCTGGATTACCAAATTCACGAAAGAGTTCACTAATTCTGATGCCATTAAAAAACAAAAAGAAGCAGGCGTAACGCGTAAGCTTGTTGGTTTCAAAATGATTGATAAAGGTATACCTCGTCACGACTATGAAATCAAAAATGCTGCAGGCACTGTAATCGGAAAAGTAACATCAGGTACGATGTCGCCTATGCTTGGTATTGGTATTGGCCTTGGCTATGTGGCAACCGAAAATGCTGCTGTAGGCAGTGAAATTTTTATTTCTGTTCGTAACAAAGATCTGAAAGCTGTAGTAAGCAAATTACCGCTGATCTGATTTTCCAAATACAATTTTATTTAAGTAGTAAAGCTTCGTTAGAAGTTGTAATATCTGTATGAGAACAATTGATGTCTGTCTTAGTCCTGATTTAATGCATTTATATACCGTACAGGATAAGACGGTAGTAGTTGTTGATATTCTCAGGGCAACATCATGCATGACTACTGCTTTTGCGCATAGCATAAAAAGTATAAAGCCCTTTGCAAAACTTGAAGATTGCCTCGCTGAAAAAAATAATGGTTTCTTTACCGCAGGCGAACGTAATGGTGAAAAGGTTGAAGGTTTCGATTTAGGTAATTCACCTTTCGAATACATGAATGAAAAACTGGTTGATCAGCAAATTGCTTTTACAACAACCAACGGAACTCAAGCCATTGCAAAATCAGCAGGCGCTAAAGAAATTGTAATCGGGTCATTTCTGAATCTTAATGCTGTTGCTCAGTATATAAGAAAAGGACACAACAATATTCTTGTAGTATGTGCAGGTTGGAAAGGCAAAGTAAATCTGGAAGACACACTTTATGCAGGTGCATTAGTAGAGTTGTTAAAAGATATTACGCAACCAGAATGTGATGCGCCTATGGCAGCTCAACATTTATATAATCTTGCAAAGAGTGACATGGTTGATTTTCTAAAAAACTCAAGTCACGTTAAGCGGTTGAATCGTCTTGATATTCACAAAGACATTGTATTCTGTCTCACACCTGATCAGTATGATGTGGTGCCTGTTTTAAGAGATGGTGTTTTGGTTATTTGATTGTTTCGTTTAGCCAATATCAATAATGTCACCCTTTGAGGGTTCGAACATCATTATAATCTTTAACTAACTATAATCATGTCATCTCTTTAGGATTTTCATTTGCGCTGATTTCTTTTGTAAGAATGAATTTTAAACTTTAATATAAATCCTTTTCTTATCAAGTATTAACCCAACTGCCCAGCAAACAAGCATAAATAACACTGCAAAAGCACACGATGCATTGATTGGACTAAAGATGCTTTCCAGAAAATTATGAGACAACCAATGCTGCAGATTTGATTCACCCACCGG
>DATCRE010000075.1:0-6400 GCA_036569145.1 Cyclobacteriaceae bacterium | reverse complement strand
GAAAGTTTATACTACAATTGATTCACGTCTTCAACAATATGCTGAAGAAGCAGTGGAGCAGCAAATGACAGAATTACAAAAACAGTTCTTTGATCATTGGGGAAAGAAAGATCCATGGGAAGGAAAGGAAGCTGTTATTACGGATGCCATACATCGCACAACACGGTACCAGTATATGAAGGAAGAAGGTTACTCCGAAGCAGAGATTAAAACTGCCATGGAAAAGAAAGTACCCATGAGCCTCTTTACCTGGCAAGGCGACAAAGATGTTGTTATGAGTCCCTTGGATTCTATCAAACATCATATAAAATATCTCAATGCGGGCTTTGTAGCCGTTGAACCGAAATCTGGAAAAGTAGTGGCGTGGGTTGGTGGCATTGATCACGACTTCTTTCAATATGATCACGTTAAGACAACCACCAAGCGCCAGGTTGGATCAATCTTCAAGCCTATAGTGTATGCGATGGCCATCGAGAAAGGCGCTTCGCCATGCGATTTTATTTCGGCTGAAAGACAGACGTACATTGATAAAGAAGGAGAAGAATGGACGCCTCGTAATTCACAGAATGATTACCAGGTTAAATACTCCATGCCCGGAGCATTAGCCTATTCCGTTAACACCGTTGCCGTTAAACTGATTGAGAAAGCGGGTGTTAATAACACAATAGCATTAGCAAGGAATATGGGTATTATCAGTGAAATACCAGATGTTCCTTCTATCGCACTGGGTTCATCGTCCATATCATTACTGGAGATGACAACAGCGTATGCCTGTTTAGATAATGATGGTGTTACAATACAACCTTATTCTATTGCATCGATCTCTGATGGCAACAAAGCGTTGTTTGAATTCAAACCTGAAAAAGGAAAACGCGTGCTATCAAGTGAGACTACAAAACTTGTAAGCAGAATGCTTCAGACTGTTGTTCATGAAGGCACTGCATCAAGGCTGCGATGGAAGTATAATGTCTATAATGATGTAGCAGGAAAAACCGGAACTACTCAAGCTAATGCCGATGGTTGGTTCATGGCGATGACACCTGATCTTGTTGTAGGTACATGGGTAGGAGCGGACGATCCACGAATCAGGTTTCGTAATACGGAGCTTGGTCAGGGATCAAACTCGGCATTGCCACTCTACGGATATTTTATGCAGCGCGTAAATAAAGATGCAAACTTTAAGAAACTAAGCGATGCACGTTTCCCTACATTGCCATACACGTTGCAAGAGAAATTGTCATGCGATTTATATGAGTTAGACGATTCTCTCGTCGAGCAGATAAAGACAGAACTTGCTCAAAAGGATTCTGCAATCCTGGCAGATACACTATATAAGCCACAGGAATCATTTCTGGAAAAACTGTATAAACGCAAACTTAAAATACAGGCAGCACAACAACATCGCGATAGCATTCTGAATGAAATTCAGATTCAGACAGAAAAAATGGTAGGTGGTTAAAACCCTTTTGCAAATTCTGAACGTTTCAATTCCGTGCTGGTATTCGTAAAATAATATTCAATCAAGGCTGATCTTATAGTAAGAGGTTTTATTCGCCAACGTTAGCATTAATTTTCTTAACATCAGAAAAATACCACTCATCACGTGTTTGTGATATTTTTTTTATCTGATCTACGATACAGAATACGTGAGTTGCACACCTGATGATATTTCTCTTTGCAATCTTAATGTTATGAAAATCTGTTAATTAGATACAACCCAAACACTCATTCGTCTTTCGTAAAGTGCTATGAGTTCTTTAGTCTTGATATTGAGCATCAGAAAAAAATGTAAAAAAGGCTGAACCTTCTTTGTTCTCATTCGTGTTAACAAAATTGTTAAACAAAAATGACAATGGGAGCTGAGGAATTACAAACCGAAAAGCTGATTAAAGAGAAGGCTAAGATCCTGTTTTTTCAAAAAGGCTTTTTGAATGCTACCACACAGGAAATAGCGGATGAAGCTGGCGTAAATCGCGCGCTGATTCATTACTACTTCAGGTCGCGGGAGCAGATGCTTGATTTGTTGTTAGATGAAACGCTCGAGGAAAAAAAAGTCAGAGTTCGTACTATTCTGTCATCAGAACTGCCCTTTAGGGAAAAGATTGCACGCTACATTGATACAGTAGTAGACTACGGACTGAAGTATCCTTACCTGGAGAATTTCATTATCAGCGAAACAGCACGACATCCAGATAAGATTCGCGAGTTCTGCTCGAGAGATCGTATAAAGTCAAGTGATTTGATTGAAGAAGATCTGGCGAAGGAAATCAAGAAGAAAAAGATTGCGCCAATTTCTGCTACACATTTTATGGTCAATCTCTCTGCCTTGTGTAATTATCCGTTGTTGGCAAAATCAGTGCTTCAAACAATTCATGGTATGACTGACGCTGCCTATCGTAAATTTTTGATTGAACGAAAGCGAATTATTTTCATGACGATTTTCAATGAGGAGATGCCGGAGCTGCCCGTGAAAAAAGAATTAACAAAACACCGCGCATAATATTAACAGACTATGCAATTAACATTACAGAGAAAACGAACATCCCACTGGGTGGTTTGGCTTGCGTTACTTATCCCCATGGGAAGTTTCGCGCAAAGCACACCTGAGAACACTTTAAAAACAGCTTCGCTTGAGCAAGTATTACAATATGCTCTCGTACATCAGCCCGCCGTTCAGCAGGCCGAGATTGACCAGGTTATTACCAACAAGGTCATCTTCGGTAAGCTGGCTGACTGGTATCCCCAATTAAATTTTTCATTTACGTATAACAGGTTTATAGACTTACAAAAAACTGTCTTTAACGGAAATGTAATTCCAATCGGGGTATTAAATACTTCATCGGCTCAGTTCACAGCAACACAAAACATTTTTAACCGTGATGTTTTGCTGGCCAGTACAACAGCTTCAAAAGTAAGATTGCAGTACGCACAGGCTACAGGCAAGAGCAAGATCGACATGGTTGTTAACGTTACCAAGGCGTATTATGATGCTTTGTCTACAGTGCAACAAATCAATGTCAGCAATGAATCTATTGTTCGTCTCCAACGGAGTTTGAAAGATGCCCGCAGCAGATATGATGCCGGCATTTCTGACAAGACAGATTTCAAACGTGCTACCATTCAGCTTGGCAATGCACAAGCCCTGCTCAAGACGAATACTGAATTGCTGAAGTATAAACAGGAATATCTCAGAACATTAATCGGGTATCCGGCAGAGCAGGAATTTTCGTTTCAATACGATACACTGGCAATGGAAAATGAGATCTATCTCGATACGTTGCAGCAGCTAGATTACAAACAGAACATGGATTACAAATTGCTATATACTCAACGCGAATTGCAACGTGCCAATGAACGTTATGCGGTGTGGGCTTTTCTTCCATCGTTGAGTGCCTTCGGTAATTACTTTCTTAACTTCCAGAATAACTCGTCGAGCGAATTATATAACAAGCGCTATCCCTATTCTTATTTCGGAGCAACCCTTACACTTCCTATTTTACAGGGTGGTAAACGCATTGCAAAAATTTCAGAGCAACGATGGACGAGCAAGCGAATGGATTTAAGCTTGCAGAATTTACAAAGCAGTCTTAACACAGAGTATACAAGGGCTATAGCATCATATAAAAGCAACTTGTCCAATTACCTCGTTCAAAAAGAAAATGTAATTCTTGCAAACGAGGTTTATGAAGTTACACAATTACAATATCAGAGCGGTATTAAAACTTATCTTGATGTTACGGTTGCTGAAACAGATCTTCATACAACACGCATCAACTATTACAATGCACTTTACCAGGTGCTTGCCAGCAAAATGGATGTACAACGTGCACTTGGTCAAATCAATTATTAAAATCAGAAATACAACTATTATGTTATTTAAAAATATACACCACTATTCAGTTATCGTTTTGTTGTTGCTTGCAGCAGCATGCGGAAAGAAAGGTCCTGTAGGCATGCAGGGTCCACCACCAGTATCAGTTGTAGTTCAGCAGGTAAGTTCTGAAGATGCCACTTACTATGATGAATACCCAGGCACAGTAAAGGCATTGAATGAAGTAGAGTTACGCCCGCAGGTAAATGGTTACATTACCGGCATCTACTTTAAAGAAGGCGAAAAAGTAAAGAAAGGTCAGAAGCTTTACTCCATAGATCAGCAGCAATCGGAGGCTACGTATAACCAGGCACTTGCAAGCTTATTTGTACAAGAGGCTAATCTTGCAAAAGCTAAAAAAGATGTTGAACGCTATCGCGAGCTTGATAAGAAAGATGCCGTTGCCAAGCAACAGGTAGACTATGCTGAGGCAGCGTATGAAGCTGCTCAAAAACAAGTAGACGCAGCCAAGGCTTCTGTACACGCCGTTCAAACCAATGTACGCTATGCAACCATTGTGGCACCATTCGATGGTACCATTGGTATCTCAGCTGTGCGTCTAGGTGCTTCTGTCTTACCGGGACAAACATTGTTGAATACAATTTCATCAGATGATCCTATGGCGGTAGATATTGTGGTCGATCAAACGGAGATCTACAGATTCACACAACTTTTTTCGAAGACTACGGCTTCAAAAAATGATTCAACATTTCAGTTGGTCTTCAAAGACCAGGTATATCCTCACCCTGGAAAAATCAGCATCATCGATCGCGCCGTTGATCCACAAACAGGTTCCATTAAAATGCGCCTGGTGTTTTCAAATGCAGAACACACGTTGCGTGCAGGTATGAGTGGTACGTTGAGGGTTAGATCAAAATCGCAGAAGGCTATTGTGGTTCCTTACAAAGCCATTAGTGAACAGTTGGGTGAATTCTTTGTGTATATGCCTGATAGCGCAAAAGCTACACAACGCAAAGTAGTGCTGGGTAATCAGGTGGGCAAAGACATCATTATTAAAGAAGGTTTGAAAGAAGGAGAGCATGTAATTGTAGAAGGTATTCAAAGTCTTCGTGAAGGAACTCCCATTAACATTGCACAAACTCCAGCTCCGGCAACGGCAGGAGAGACTGCAAAAAAATAAGTAATGCAAATATTTCATAGTATAGAAAAATGATAGCAGATGTATTTATAAAGAGGCCCGTTACAGCCATCGTTACCTCATTGGTAATTGTGCTGGTGGGTATCATTGCGATGAGCGTACTGCCCATCTCGCAATATCCTGATATTACTCCGCCAACGGTGTCCATCAATGGTCTCTACATTGGGGCCGATGCGCAGACGGTGGAGCAAACCACAACCACGGCCATTGAAGCACAAGTGAATGGTACCCCAGGCATGTCATACATGTCGAGTAACAGCACAAGTAGTGGTGTGAGTGCAATCACAGTAACATTTGATATTGGTACGAATATCAACCTTGCCACACTCGATGTACAAAACAGGGTGAGCATTGCTCAGCCTTCATTACCAGAGATTGTGAAGCGTCTCGGACTCACTGTTCGCAAGCGTAATCCAAGTATATTCCTGGCGTTGGCCTTATATTCTCCGAATGGTACACACGATGCTACCTTCCTAGGAAACTTCGCCAACATTTATTTAAAAGATGCATTGCTCCGCGTGAAGGGAGTAGGAGATATCGTATCGGTTGGCGATGATTTTGGTATGCGCGTCTGGTTAAACCCTGAGAAACTGGCAGCGTTAGGCATTACGCCTTCTGAGGTTAACGCTGCGTTGTCGGAACAGAATTTACAAATAGCAGCAGGATCAATTGGTAGCACACCACAACCAAGCTTGCAGGCTTTTGAATATAATGTTCTTACCAACAGTCGTATCAACAAGGTTTCTGATTTTGAAAACATTGTTGTGCGAACAAATCCATCAACTGGTAATATTGTTTACCTGAAAGACATTGCACGTGTAGAGCTGGCCAAGTTTAGCTATGGAAACCATCCGTATGTAAATGGCAAGCCAAGTGCTTTCATTCTGCTTTATCTGGCTCCCGGTGCGAATGCGCTGGAGACCAACGAAGGTGTGATGAAAGCCATGGAAGAGTTAAAGAAAAACTTTCCAAAGGATCTTGATTACAACATTCCACTGGAGACAACTTCGGTTGTGGAAATTTCTATTGAAGAAGTTGTATTTACATTGTTAGAAGCGCTTGCACTAGTAGTGCTTGTAGTGTACCTGTTCCTGCAGAACTGGCGAGCAACATTGATACCTGTGTTGGCTATTCCGGTTTCATTGATCGGTACGTTTATCTTCTTTATTCCTTTTGGTTTTACCATTAATACACTCACGCTGTTTGCATTCGTATTAGCGATTGGTATTGTGGTTGATGATGCGATTGTGGTGGTAGAGGCTATTCAGCATAATATGGATCATGATAAGCTTTCCGTTAGAGATGCTACTGTAAAAGCCATGAAAGAAATTTCAGCACCGGTTATTGCTATTGCACTTATCCTGGCGGCT
>DATCRE010000074.1:0-6244 GCA_036569145.1 Cyclobacteriaceae bacterium | reverse complement strand
TATCTATAGTCTACTGATCTCATGTGGATCGCTACTTCCTGAAGTATACTTTTTCGTCTTGCATCAATTGGTATTTCTTTCAATACAATCATGACTTTCACAAAAAACAGAAGCGCTCAAACATTCCCGATGCTATGAAAGAATTCTATTTTGATAAGACTGCAAAAATTTATTACGATTCAGACCTTGATACATTATTCCTGGAATATCTTAATAAGGTAAGCAGTGACGATCAATTTATTAACATTAATACTGCGCTACTAAATGCATTCCGGTCATTGCAAACACATAAGTTCATTGCTGATATTCGTAAAATGGGTATTATTAGCATTGAAGCTCAAAACTGGGTTGTTAATAACCTGCTTCCTGGAATGATTAAACATCTGGCTGGAAAAACATTATTCCACGCACAACTTTTAGACTCTGCCGAAATATTATCCAAGGTCTCTGCTAACCAGGTAAAGAACAAGGCTGCAAAAACAAAAGAAAAAATAGAGGTTATGCAGTTTACGAATCGGGAAGAAATGATTGAGTTTCTTAAAAAAATTAAATAGTTTCTTAATCACGTTATAAGATCTTACAAAAATCTTCTCTGATACCTATTTTATACACATAAACGCTTGTTAATCATTTAAGTAAGTCAAATTTTATTTTAATAAAAAATTTCCTCCCTGACAAAGATCGTCTCAAAAAACTGTATTAATAGTCTCAGGTAGATGTTTCTTTATGTCTTTGAACGGTACTCCTTTTTGTATCCCAACATCTTTTTGGTTTGCTTTAGACGGTCTCCATTTTTGCAGCGTGCTATGAAATTCCTTTATGACAAGGGAACTCAATTAACCCTACATCCAAAACACTGAAAGGCATGCAGAGAATTAATCTAAAAAAAAACCTGATCAAAGCGTTGCTTGTTTTAATGATTGCATTGGTTTTAATCAATTGCGTACTAACATTCCTAAATGGTAATATCATTGTGGAAAACAACGCCTTACGCGTGCAAACAGAACAGGTAAAGAGAATCACCTCTCTACTTATGACAGACCTTGTTCATGGAGCTGACTTATCAACACGGGGTTATGCCTTAACCAAAAATGACAAACTTGCTGAGCCGCTAAAGCTTGTCATGGGTAATAAAGATTCGGTGTACTTGGGTTTGAAACGACAATTATCTGCACAACAATATGATAATGCTAAAGTAGATGAGATAACGGTGGCCATCAATGATTACCTCGCCCTTTCAAATGAAATGATCGATATGGTGCGCCAGGATAGCATTGAACAATTCTTAAAAATTATGAATGAGGATCGTGGTTATGATCTATGGCTAAAATATAAAGCATTTTATGAACCGTTATTTCTATATGAGGATGCCCTAAACAATGAAGCACAAAACAGATACCTGGCGGCGCTTACCAGAAATAGAATAATCGTGATTATCCTGGCACTTATCGGTATTCCGACATTGATTTATATTATGAGACGCCTTACGAATGATGACAAACAACTCTCAAGGCTTCTTCATAATCTTGATCAACAAAACCGCAAGTATATATTTGATAATGGCTCTGCGCTGAATGTGAACGACGTTGATGGTGTGATTGAGAATTCCATTCAAAACTTCAAGAAAGCAAATGTCTTCATTGCAAATATATCCACCGGCAACTATGCAGTAGAATGGGAAGCAATCGATGATGTTAATCGCTCACTAAATGAAAAAAATCTGGCTGGAAACCTTATCAGAATGAGAGATCACTTGAATGATGCTAAAATTGTTAACACGAGGCGAGAGTGGTGTACGTCTGGTCTGGCAAAGCTTGTTCCATTAGTTCAAAATCAAGGAGACATCAAAAAATTGGGTGATAGCGTTGTAAAATATATAGTGCAGTATACGAAATCAAATCAGGGTTGCCTGTTTGTCGTACCCATTGAATCTAATAACAATGATCATCTGAAGTTAATATCATGCTATGCCTGGAATAAAAATCGGCATATAAATATGACTATAGACAAGCGCGAAGGGCTTGTGGGCCAATGTTGGCAAGAGGGTGAGCCTATATTCCTCACACATGTACCGCAAAATTACGTTCAAATTTCATCAGGTTTAGGCGATGCTTGTCCCCGTTGCGTCTACCTTGCTCCAATTAAGATGAATAACGTTGTCTATGGGGTTCTTGAATTGGCTTCTTTCCATCGTTTTGAAAAATTTGAAATTGACTTCATCAATGAGGCCTGTGAAAGCATTGCTTCTGGTATTTTTGCGATCAAAATGACTGCGGGAACAGATGTGTTATTATCTCAGTGCACCAGTCAAATCGAATCTTTAAAACTGGAAATTGCAGCGCTCAAAAAAAATATTGAAGTCCACGATGAAAAGGAGGTATTGGGGACTTCGTATTTCAATTAATAACAATCCATAGACTTTTGATAACCCACTCCTAGACTTTTCATCGTAATATGTAAACGCAAGAACATTTATTTTTGTAAAGCCAAATTTGTTTCGTCACCCTAATTAAGCCCCTATGCCTAAAACGAAAACATTCTTGTTACTTTTAATGGTCTTTTTTCATGCTACCTGTCCTGCACAAAGGTCAACACTTGATAGCTTGAAAAATATTTTGATTAAGATCCCTGCCGACAGTAATAAGGTACTTACATTAATTTCAATAAGCCACGAACAGCAAAAGATAAATGCCGACAGTGTTCTTAACACCGCTCAAAAGGCTTTACGGTTATCGCAGGAAATAAAGTATAAAATTGGTGAGGCGTATGCTTATAATCAACTCGCTTTTGCATACTATCGGCAAACCAAGATATTGAAGTCGGCTGATTGCTTATTGAAAGCCTCAGAAATATATAAAGCGCTACATCGTGATGATGCACTTGAATCGCTGTACAATAACATAGCCATGCTTTACGCTGCTGCTGGTGAAGAGTCAAAGTCAATTATATTCCTTAATCGGGCAATTGACCTAAATAGGTTCTCAGGCGATTCGACAGATCTAATAATTGGGCTTATCAATCTTGGTGAATCTTACCTGAAGTCCGATCAAGATTCACTTGCACTAGTTTACCAATTAGAAGCTCTTTCAATATCAAATATACTACACGAACAAGACCTAAAGCCAACTATACTTCGAGGGATTGGAGATATATATCTTAAGCAAAAACTTTATAAACTGGCTCTTGCAACCGAACAACAAGCTTTGCAGCTTGCATACACTAATGATCCTAATCAGATCTATGAAATACAAATTTCCATAGCAAAAATATATCAGAAGTTAGGGTTACATAAGAAAGCAATGGAAGCTGCAGAGGTTGCAGTCCAGTTGGCTCATAAAGCAGACGATCGCATGGTTCTGAAAGATGGATATTTACTACTCTCTGAAAGTCACGCTAATCTTGGAGATTATAAAGAAGCTTATAAAAACTATAAAAAGTATTTTGTATTACATGACAGCATTGAAAATACTGACAACTTGATGGCTGTTGAGAAACTTAATTACCAGCATGAGCTTGAAAAAAAGGAATCTCAAATTACACATCTTTATCAAAGACATAATGCGGATACTTTCAAACGTAATGCATTCATAGTTGTATTAATCACGCTGCTCGTCATTGCCTTATTACTCTATAACCGACATCGGTTAATCGCAAGTCGCAATATGCTTTTGAAAAAACAGGAACTCGACTTTTATGTAAAAAGTCTTTTAGAAAAATCCGAAGCCCTTGCTTACACAAACGAGGAGCTGGATTCAATAAAGTTTCGTATGTCTGACGGCAGTGTACAGGCTGAGAAGTATACGAAAGTATATCAATGTAAAATTCTTACTGATGAAGACTGGGATAATTTCAAGAAAACATTTGAAGGAATTTATCCAACTTTTTTTTCAAGTCTTCGGTTTCAGTATCCCCAACTTACAACGGCCGAACTTCGGTTGTCTGCACTTATTAAACTTAACCTGACAATTAAGGAAATATCTACGATGCTGGGGATATCTCCCGATAGCGTAAAGACAGCAAGATATCGTCTCAAAAAGAAATATCAGCTTGACGAGAATGAAACACTCCATGATTTTATTAATAAAATCACATCGATAATCCGCTGGAATGAAGCAGGTGCTTTAAGGTAGAGCCACTGCTTATAATCAGTCGAAAAGAAAACAGTGAACCTTGGCGACTTCTACATTGAGTTTACCGTTTCGTCGAAAGAGAAGTCAACGTTCAATATTAAATTCTTTATCCATCATTAGTTTTGAAGTTTCGTAGTCTTGATTTAATTATTGCAATGGCGTTTTAAACCCTATCTGTATACTCACACCATTCAAAGATCCATCATATACCTGGGTAGTAATGGGAAAACTCAGGTACTGTGATTCCATATACAGGATAAACATCTTGCTTATCTTATAGGTAATTCCAACTCCCCCTCGAAAAGCAAGTGCCGATTGCGAGTTTGTTGTGAGTTCAACATCCTTTGATGTTTCAGTGTTTTTAAGATAAGGCAAGTCAGTAATGGCTATGCCTAGTCCTGTATAAATATAGGGTGAGAATCTTTTCAGGTGCCATCGATATCCCGGTTCCATTCCTATCATCGACGATGCTACTTTGCCGTTTATGAATAGATTAGATCCATCTTGAGCTGTGTATCTTGTATGAAAAGAAACATTATACTGATCAAAAAACACGCGACCAAAAAAATGTTTTTTATAATCGACTTGAAATTGAAAACTGCTGGCGAAACCAGTTTCACTGAGTGCACCATGAGTTGACGTAGGAATATAGACGCCAACGCCTCCGTTAAAGTAATATAATAACTTCCGTGGCTTCTCCCCTTCGCTGACTGAAGACTGGGCTTGTGCTGCACCGGCAAACATTAGCGCAACAACATAAAGAACTATTCTAATCTTCATACTTAATTTTACTTTAGTGTCTCAATAAACATAATCCATTACTTAATTACTATATGTATTTTCAAAAGTGATTCAACGTCCTACTATGTTTTCCAGTTCGGCTGTAGCCAGTAGATATGATAGTTGCGCGGCATACATATCTGATTCTGACCTTACGAGATTAGCCTGCATTTCCAATACGTCGCTCTTTACATTCATACCAGCCATTTGCTTATCCTGCTGTACTTTTAGTTCTTCCTGGCGATACCTCCAGGCTTTTTTTGCTACTTCTACCAGAGCTCTTGCCTGAGTAAGCTTGCGATAAGCTTTGTCCATCTCGGTATGTAGCTGCTGTTGTTGATAAGCAACAGCATGTTCGGACTGTTTTAACTGTGCCTCGCGCTGTCGCTTAACCTGGTAATTGGAAAACACATCCTGAAGATTCCATTTCAGGTTGATACCTATATAAGGACTTGCTGTTGGAAGAATTGGATTGCCTTTCTGATAGTAATAACCCCCAATCAACCCTATATCTGGCAAGTAATTTTGTTTGACAGCTTTAATAGCCAACAGTGATTTTTCACGATTGAGTTGTGTGATCTGAAGTTCTGTGTTAGCAGATATGCTACTTCTGTAAGTATCAATTGGCTCTATCAGATAGTTACATAAAGTGTCAGGTGTTTGCAGCCTGGCATGAAAAAGCTCATCCATGCTGGTAAGTGCTGCAAGCTCTTGTTTATAGTCTTGTACTGCCATGTCAAGCTTAAGCATATTCTGCTCCTCTTCTGCCACTGTTGCATGCAAGCCTGCAAGGTTGGATGCTATAATCTTCTTTGCAGTTGATGCACTTTGGGCATCTGCTAATTTAGCTTTAGCTACTTCCAACCTGATTGAAGCTTCTTCGAATTGTTTTTGGCTGATGAGAATACCGTAGTATAATTTTCGAACAGCCAATGTGAGTTGCTGTTTGAGTTTGACCTCCTCTTTCTCTGATAAAGCAATATCAATCCGATCAATATCCAATCCCGTTTTTATCTTCGCTTGTTGGAGAATAGGTTGATATAATGATACATCTACACTATAATTCTGATGCTGTCCTACCTGCAATTTTGTATTTTGTTGCGGAAGTAACTGGTCTCCTGCGGAAGTAGGCAATACTCCAATAGAGCCTGCTGGTATATGCAGTTCGCCTAATGAAAAATTATATTGGTGGTTCCCTCCAAGAATTACAGAAGGATAACGTTTAATCGCATCTTCTTTTAGTCTGTGCGTTTTCTCACGCACTTGCCAGCTTTTTATTGCTAACAGATGACTTCGTGTGATCGTTGAATCAATGAGTTGCTGCAATGTGTATT
>DATCRE010000073.1:0-14806 GCA_036569145.1 Cyclobacteriaceae bacterium | reverse complement strand
ATCGAATATTTCTACAAGCGCTGCAAAAGGCAGATCACAAAGCTGTATCGTACATGTACACACAAGGGTTATATATTATTCCTTATGAGTGGTCGGTACTTCAAAACGTGTACATAGAGATGTTAAAGCAAGCCAACGTAGAATGTTTATTGAATGCTTCATTGGTTGATGTCAAACGTAATGACAAGAAAATAATAAGCATCACTGTACTTCAGAATGATACTCTGTTTACTATTCACTGTGATTGTATAATTGATTGCAGCGGACAAGCTTTAGTTTCGCAAAAAGCAGGTATAGAAACCATAAAAGAAAATTCATATCAGGCAGCTTCACAAATTTTCAGACTCAATACCGTTTCCGATACAAATGAATTTTCGTTGAACATGGCGTTAAAGTTAGCTATTGCAAAACGAATGGAAGAAATGAACTGGCCTACTAGTTATAAATCAATCAGTATTGTGCCGGGTTCCTTGCGAGGTAATCGAGTTGATCTAAAACTCACTCTTCCTGAAATTATTACCGATGAGTTTATCCGCAATAAAGATTTTGTAGTAAAAACTCACAAACGAGTTGAAGAGCTCTTTTCTATTTTAAAACATGAAGTGAGCAGTCTGGCAGATTCATCATTAGAAATAATTTTTCCACAACCCGGCATCCGTGTTGTTCAACGTTCAAAAGGAAAATACATATTGAACGAGACCGATGTGATGTCTTGCAAGAAAACGCCAGATGGCATTGCTATCGGCACATGGCCCATTGAAGAATGGAGCCATGACGGAACATTAAAAATGGAATACTTCGAAGCTGACAAAGGTTATAGCATTCCTGCTGGCTGTCTTATTTCTGATGTTGTTGATAATTTGTTCTTCGCAGGAAAAAATATTTCTGCTACAGCAAAGGCTGTAGCCAGCGCCAGAGTTATGGGCACGGCGCTTCAAACAGGTTATGCTGCCGGTAAAATAGCTTGTGCAGGAAATGCAGAAGAGCAACACAAAATAATTGAAACTCTCCATCATGAGCTTGAACATAATTAACGATAATATTTATAACACATTAGTTCACTCAGCGAAAATCTGGCCTAATCATCTTGCCGTTGCTGACGAATATGGAGAGCTTACTTATTCACAGCTCTACAACGAAGTTGAATTTCTAAAAAAAGAACTTGTAACACGGGGTGCCCTTCCTGGTTGCGGCGTTGCATTAATAACAAAGAACAATAGATATTTTATTATTGGTTTATATGCGGCGCTGGCTTGCGATTGTGTTGTAATGCCTCTCGCCAACTATCAAAAGCCTGAAGAAATAAAGAAAGCGCTTGCTGAAGCGAACATACATTTTATTCTTACTGATAATAGCGGCTTTTCAAAACTTGATGCAAACATAAAAAGCATTTCAAATTCAGTTTTCTATTTCAGCGTTACATCATTAAGTACATTCACACCAACAGGTTCATTCATTCAGCATGCAGCGGTTATGCGTTTTACATCTGGCACAACAGGTAATGCACGGTGTGTAATTCTTTCGCATAAATCTGTAACAGAAAGAATTGAAGCAGCTAACGAAGGTCTTGGGCTCACAGAAAATGATCGTGTAATCTGGGTGTTGCCTATGGCTTATCATTTCATTGTGTCAATCATGCTCTATGTTCGTTATGGTTGTGGCATTATTATTTGCAATGATTTCTTAGCTGAAAATATTTTAGAGCACGCACAAAAACATGGAGGAACATTTCTATACGCGTCGCCTATGCATATTCGTCTGCTGGCAATGGGGAAAAAAGATTATTCATTACAGTTATTAAAAAGAGTCATCTCTACCACTACAGCAATAAGTCCTGCTGTTTGCAAACAATTTGAAGCAACTTACAACTTACCCGTAAGTCAGGCATTTGGTATTATCGAAGTTGGCTTGCCCATCATCAATCTTCAACAATCAAGTGAATATCCGGAAGCGGTGGGCGTTGCCTTGCCAGCGTTTACAGTTTCTGTTTTGGATGATGCTTATAAAACAGTTCCATCCGGTGAGATAGGACATTTGGCCATAAAAGGTCCTGGCATGTTCGATGGATATTTAAGTCCGCCGACAACAAGAGATGACGTATTGAAAAATGGATGGTTCCTTACTGGCGACTTAGCCACTCTATCAAAAGATGGATTGATTGAAATTAAAGGGCGAACAAAAAATGTCATCAACGTATCGGGCAATAAAGTTTTTCCTAACGAAGTAGAAGAAGTTATTAATATATATTCTCATGTAATAAATTCAAAAGTGTACGGACAAAAACATCCGCTCACAGGTGAACTGGTTTGCGCTGATATAATGCTTTCTACCAACAGTGACTTTGATGAAGAAGATCTTATTAATCATTGTCGCAAAGTGTTATCTCCATTCAAGATACCTCAGCGAATTAATGTAGTAGATCATATTGAAATGACAGCAAGCGGAAAAATTAAACGCCAGTAGAATAACCAAAGGCTTTAAATGCAAAAGCCCATCGCCTTTTAATTTCAATTTGTCTTTCAACAGCAAGGCCTTTATATCTATTCTGTTTGTAGTCTGCTGAGTCTTGTAACTCTTTTGCCAGAAAAGGCAAGGCCTTGCTAAGATTGCCAAGCTCTAAATGATTATATATTTGATGAATAGCATCAAGCGGTGATGTGATAAAGCTCTCATAGCTTATTTCGACAATCTGATTTTCGGGTATAAAGGATTTATCATGAAGATATTTTTTATACATCTCTTCATAAGCATAAAGAATATGCTCCTGTATAAATTCATTCGTTACTTTTTGAAAACCAATCAGCGGAAGAACCTTTTCATACAGTCCTTCATTTGATAAATAAACTTCTATCGGATTTCGATGGATGTGAATAAACTTTGCTGTTGGATATAGTTCATAAAGCTCTTTTAGTCTCGCCGTATTCGCCGGGCTTTTAAGCAACAACCTCTTTCCCTTATATCTATAACTTAGTTTCTTTAAAAAGAAATCAAAACGATTTTTCCAATGCCCTTTAATTTTAGCATCGCCTTTTTTAAATGTTACATATTCATCAAAAGCTTTATAAATATTCTTTGGAAAGTACAGACCATGAACCCATGAGGTGTGACTGATGCTTCCCATAGCAAACTCCTCTTCAATAGGCAACGTAGCTCCAGCTTTAACATTATCCTGTGGTCGGGTTGCAGGCATAGCAGCTCTCAAAATGGATTCGGCAAATCTTTCGGCTGAAAGAAAAATGTGAGGAGTAAGTCCCTGTGTAGTGGTACAGTACGCAAATGATGGATCTTTACTTAAAACATATTGCAAATACGTTGTGCCACTTCGCGGATGTCCGAGAATAAAAACAGGCGAATCGATTTTAGCTTCTTTTATTTTTTGGCTGAATCGAATGTGTTCAAGCCATTGCAGCGGTGCATTAAGTAAAACGTTGCCTGTAATAAACAGAGCTTTCGGAATATACCAGATGCTAACAGCAAACCGATTTTTCCAAAGCAAATGAAACCAGTTGAATAAGTCTATTCCCAGCGCAGTATGCGTAGGCAGGTTTAGATAATCTTTAAGTCGGTAGCGAATATTCATAATCCGAACTCAAGATACATAAATAGTTTTGAGCTGTATCCCTGAATTCTGTGTGAGGTTTTTATAATGCTGATTCATATCTTTACTTCGACTGAATACATGGAATGAAGCACATCGTAAAGCTTTTTGTTACAGTAAGCATACTGGCTAGCGCCATTCCATTGTTTGCTCAACACACTGTTCTGGAAGGAACGATACGAGAAGAAGGTTCAGGCGATCCAATTATGTACGCCCATGTGTTTCTGAAGAGCTTGCAAGCCGGAACCACCAGCGATACTACGGGACATTTTAAACTTGACATCACCAATCAAAAGAAAGCTGATACACTCATCATCTCCTATCTTGGTTATCACACCGAGAAGATGTTCATTGCTCCCGGCACAATTGAAACTCTCGAGATAAAACTCAAACCTCAATTCACGCAGCTACAGGAATTTGTAGTCGTTGCCGGTGATAATCCTGCGTGGGCCATACTCAATAAAGTTGTTGAGAATAAAAAGAAAAATAATCCCGAAGCTCGAAAATCTTATTCATGCCAAGAGTATTCCAAGATCAGATTCGATCTTAATCACTTTACAGAGAGGATCAAACGAAATGTTATGCTCCGTCCTTTTGATTTCATCTGGAATGATGTTGACACTACTGCCGACGGTGTAACGTATCTGCCTGTTTTGCTGGTTGAGAAAATGATTGATCATTACTACCAGCAATCACCTAAAGAAACACGTGATGTTGTGCGCGGTATTAACGCTACCGGATTGAAAGGCCCAAAGATCATGAACTTTGTTGAAGACTTATATCTCACGCCTAACCTCTACGATAATTTTGTAGTCATCCTCGACAAGAGCTTTCCAAGTCCCATCAATGATAACTACCGGAATCATTATGAACATTACCTGGACAGCGTAATGATTGATGGTGTGAATTATTACCAGATAACCTTTCAACCTAAATATAAAAGAGAGCTTGCCTTTGAAGGTGAGATGTTGATTGATCCAAAAACATATGCACTCAAAAAAGCAGAGTTTCGCTTCGATATTATGGCCAATGTAAACTTTGTGAGAAGCTATTGGGTAAGTCAACGTTATGATAAAGTAGATGGAACAAACTGGATGCCGGCAGAGTCGCAGGTGATTGGTGATTTTACAGTTATAGAAAACTCCGCTGACCTCACAGGTTTCTTTGGCAGAAAAAATTCCACGTACAAAAATTATACAATCGATACACCAATACCAGCTTCTGTATTCAAAGGCCCTGAACTTGTTGTGCAAGATGATAGTGTAATGGATCGGACAGATGATTACTGGAAAGATAATCGTCACGTCGAACTTACGGATAAAGAGGCTGGCGTTTTCACCATGGTGAAAAAACTGGAACAAGATCCTGCATTTATTCTGCGAAAAAATCTGATCGTTGCTTTCACGAGTGGATATGTGCCTGTGAAAAAAATAGACATTGGCAATTTTTATACTTTTTATAGTTACAATGTTATTGAACACTCCCGACTGAAGTTTGGATTTCGCACAGGTAAGCACCTGAACTGGCCCGTTAGCTTTTCTGCTTATGGAGCTTATGGTATGTATGATGAAAAATGGAAGTATGGTATATCAGCTGATTGGGCCTTCGGAAAAGAAAAGCGACGACGAAAACATATTGGTGCGTCATACAAATATGATATTGAACAACTCGGTCGAAGCTTTAATCAATTGGAGATTGATAACATTCTCACTTCGTTTGTACAGTATGGTGGTGTTACGTCCAGAAATTATGTAACTGATTTTACTGCTTACGTTGATAATAATTTAACAACGGGCTTGCTCTCACGTGTGAGTTATTTCAACAATTCAATATCGCCAACCCGAAATACCATCTTCGAAAAAATTACCGATGGTGTTACCACTCCTGTTTCTTCATACCATGCCTCTGGGATTGGCGTTACACTGAAATTCAGTTATCAGAATTATGACATGAATGGAAAATTTTACTCCAATGACCCTAAAGTAATATTTCGAAAGTATCCTGATGTAGCAATGGAGTGGCGATGGGCTGATAAAAATGTATTTGCTTCCGGAATGAATTTCAACAAGTTCAACATTCAATTAAAGCAAAATGTGAGATTACAGAAGTTGGGTTACTTACAATACTACATTGAAGCTGGCAAAACATTCGGAACAGTTCCGTATCCATACCTCAACATTCCCTTTGGAAATCAGTTGGTGTTTCAGGATGACTATGCTTTTAACCTGATGAATTTTCTGGAGTATGCAACTGATCAGTTCACAACTGTATATGTTCAGCATCACTTTGGCGGCCTGATTCTCGATCGCATACCACTGATCAATAAATTAAAGTGGCGCAATTTTATTTTTGCCCGTGCTTATTGGGGTTCTCTATCGGCAGCTAACAATCAACAGGTTTATCTTTTCCCCGAGAATCTGCATGTGCCAAATAATAACGGATACTACGAAGCAGGATTTGGCATTGAAAACATCTTCAAGATTGCCCGCGTTGATTTCACGTGGAGATTAACAGACCCGACAGCACCTGGCATGTATAGATTTATTGTAAAGCCTTCGTTTAAGTTGTCGTTTTAGACATTGCTCTCCTCATCCAATAATTATGATTTAAGAATTTCACTATTGGTACAAAAAACTCAAGAAATTTTAACCATACCGGATTTATAGGCACAAAAAAATTAGTTTATACTCATCAAGTAAAATAGGTTTGCCTAACCTAAAACCATTCTTGTGTGAAGTTGATCTTGTGTTGTGTAAAGACCGTCGTTGTCTGTCTTTGCCTTTTCTTTTTTCTGTCCCTTACAACCAACGCGCAAAACTACGCTGTACAATCCACTGTACAGATCATGCCTCCGTATTCAGTTTATCTATCTGACTACGCTACCGAAGGCAATGAAAAACTTCGCGTCATCCTGAACCTGCGCGATCTCTCACGCCCCGTCTACCAGCTTCGGCTTGTGATGAGCGTAGAGCTCAACGGTAAAGTGATCATGCGCACCTCGCGATTCTTTAATCCTGCACCCATCTCACTTGATCCCGGAGTGCCTACCATTATAGCAGGTGCTGAACTTGCCCCTTATGTCGACAGTCGTAACATCGACTTTGTAGGCTACAGTAAAGATCAATACGAAAAAACAAAAGCACTTCCCGAAGGCAGTTATCAGATAACATTCACAGCGTATGATTATCACAGGCAAGAACAACAAGTGAGTAATGCCGGAAACAGCATTTATTATTTAGCCAAGAACGAACCACCTCTTGTCAATTATCCCGCTTGCGGAACTGCTATTCCTCTACGATCATCACAACAAATTATTTTCTCATGGCTGCCCCGTAACACATCGTCACCAACATCAGCGCAGGATACCGAGTATGAATTCTCACTTTATGAAACACGACCTGTAGGACGCAACCCGAACGATGTTGTACTCTCCACGCAACCTGTCTATAGAATACGCACAGACTATACGCAGCTTATCTATGGGCCAACCGAACCTATGTTATTGGAAGGTATGACGTATGTGTGGCGCGTACAAGCCATAGACCGAAACGGTAAAGATGCTTTTCGGAATAATGGTTACTCACAGGTATGCACTTTCACATACGGAGGCGTTGATCCTGATTTTAATATTGGTGCTGTAAAGGGATTGCAAGCCATAGGCGAAACGGCGTACAGAGGAAAAATATGGTGGGAGAAAGGAAACTTCGACTCTTACAAAGTATACTATAAAAAGCCAGGAGCACAATGGGATTGGTTTTCTGGCAACGCTGATTCCACAGTATTTAAAATTTTTGACCTTGAACCAGACACTGAATATGAAGTGCGTGTACAGGGAAAGAAAGATGTATTCCTTAGTCCATATTCAGACATTATAAAGTTTAGAACAAAGGAACAGGTTGTAGCACAATGTGGCGATTCTGTGGTGATACCCGAAGTTGGTGCACCGTTGAAGTTAGCCACCATCGGCATGACGTTTAATGCCAGTGGCGCAAAAGTTACACTCACCAAAGTAGAGAGTCTGGGAGCGGGCTGGTTCAAAGGTTATGGCACGGTGGTGTTACCCTACTTAGGAGCTACCTACAATGTAAAATTTGACAGATTATACATTGATGAAAACCTGGAAGCTGGTGATGGCGACATCTACGTGATCACCAGAGGAATGGCAGCGATGGCTACGGAGCAGCTGGCTGTACAGAAAGACAGGAAGAAAGAAGAACAACAAAAGGAGAATCAACAACAATGGGCTGCAACAGATTTTTATCCTGATGTTGTCACGTTCGATTATGCTATCAATACGATAACACCTGATGCTTCGGGCAACCTCGTCATAACACAAGCGGGTGGCGAAACGGTTGTCAATACAGAAGTACCTGCCATACTAACTAAGACTCCTGATAAAGCGGTAATCATTCAGGATAAAAATGGTGATCAGTTTGTGGTGCAGAAAAAAGATGGAAAGACAACTGTTACAAAAGTTGAAGGTGGTGGGTTGAAAACCAGCAGCGGTGACAAGTTGATGATAGAAAAAGATTTAAGAAAACAGATCATTGCTGCGCTCAGCGAATTTAAAATCTCCATTGAAGAATACCTGGCTTCCAATACAAGTAATACAAACAATGATAGTAAGAAAAGTATACACCAGTTTGATCTCTCCATGTTTGCAGTCAAGCTGCCGGAATGTCTGGAAGATCATAAAGATGAGCTTGATGTGATAAAAAGCAAAGTAGATCAGGCACTGGACACAACATCAGATTATTCACTCAAATTGTTTTCCGATGTCATTACTAAGGTAACCGAAAATGATGAGGAAGTTAAGAAGGCCGTATGCGAAGCACTGGTAGAAGACGATGCCAAAAAAATTGACATAGAAGCAGTTGCCTCAAAAGTGCCTGTAGGAGATTTTATCCTTGAAGCCAATAGCCAGAAAGTAGATGTCACTTCATTTGTTGAAGAAAGAGTAAGCGTTAATAAAGGCGACGATTTGCTTTTTCAACTTGTAGCTGACTATGATCTCAGGTTAGTTGCCATTACCGATAAGGCGAATGCTACCACTTATTTCTGGGATGATGAGAGCCGATGGTATAAAGACAAGCAAGGCAATGATTATGATAACTGGTGGGCGCTTGATGTTTTAAATGCAGGAATAAGTATTGTGCGGCCATTAGTTTATGGCAGCGGGTGGAGATCCTGATGGTACAAAACGGCTTAAACAAGCCTACGCCAATTTTGATGGCAACCTTATGCAGTTTGCAACTAAGCTGGCAGCAGACGGAATCGTAGAATTAATTTCAGATTTAAATGGTGATAAAGGCAGCTATCGAAAAAATCAGGCACTGTTAGGAATCTGGTTAAGCGCAGTTCCTTTAACTACTCCAGCTACAGGTTTGGCTTCCGCACTGAGTAAACAGGTTGCCAAGTATGGAATTATTGTAGGCGGTAAAACACTGAAGGTAATCACATTTACCACGTTACTAAACGTTGAAATATTCAGATACTCGATTGAAAATTCAAGCTTCATTTTCAAAAATACTTTTCAGAAAGCAGCAGGGGCTGGCCTCCGTGTAATCTATACCATAGAAAATGTTCGCTATCTTACCGATGTTGATGCTACAGTGAAGCAAGGAAGCATTGAGCTTGTAAAAGATGCTGACGGAAATATTGGATGGAGAGAGCTTGTGAATGGGATGAAGAACACCTTGAATAAGGTTGTTTTAGGTAGTGAAGATTTAAGTCAATTTGCAGTAAATTTTAGAAAAACATTATCCGCTCCAAATCATAAAGGAAATGTTGCAGTATTTGAATATCTTGATAATTCAGGAAATTTAGTTAAGAAAGCTTTTACTACTGTGGTCGGTGTCGCATCACATTCCGAAGAACTGGCGATTGATTTCTTTAATTCTCAAAATATTCCAAAGGTTAATATTAAAAGAATATACAGTGAATTAGAACCATGTGAGTTAGCTGGACACACATGTAAAGCTAAACTTTCTGAAAATTTCCCCTCTTCTCAAAAAAGTTTTTCTTATGATTATCCAGGAGGAGTCGATAATACAATTCGTTCAGCTTCTGTAAAACAAAGATATATTGACTTAGAAAATTTATTAAAATAAGACATGGAAAAATTAAAAATATTCGAACTCAACCATAAATTTAATGTGACTGATAATATTAAAAATATGTTAGATAAGGAGGATTTTATACTTCTTAAAGAAGTAGGAATTCCAACTAAAATTCTATCAAACACTTTTGTGTATTATGAAAGTTTAATAGTTGAGGGAGATTGTTTGGTTCTAGGTTTTAATAACCATGTACCAGCTTGGACTTTGAAAATTAGTTTGGTTGACAAATCTGTGTTTTATTCAGGAAAAGGAGATTTTTCAGAACACGTTTATTGTTTTTATAACACTAGTTTAAGCAAATTACTTTTATCCATACTTTCTTATGAATTCTTCATGTGTAGGTTAATAAACTCAAATTTTATAGGAAATTATCACGAATATCATGAGAGATATGCAATTTTATTAAATGATCTTATTTCAGATATCGACATAGAAGCAACTAAGCAAGGAGCTTGGTTTAGTCTAATTAGTGAGATGAAGCTTGGGGTTATTTGATAAGAACTTTTGTATGAAGGTAAAAGATAGTTCTTTGATTCATAAATCTTGCGAGCTACGGAACATGGAGAATTAATTGAATAGCAAATACACGAGAGTAAATGGAATACATTATAATTTTTTTCTATGTAGTGGTTTCATATTTGATCGCTGCTAAAATTGGAAAACATAAGACATTAGGATTTTGGAAGACCTTTTTATTATGCTTAATAATTTCACCTTTTATGGGTTATTTCATAGCTGAAAGTAGTAGACAGATTAACGCAAGGGGATGTAATTGGTGTGGCAACAAATACAATGAGGCAGAATATTGTGGACTATGTGGTAAAAATGATAAAGGAAAAAATAGACCCATTTATAATAATGACAATATTTAAATAATATGGGCTTGATGTAAAAGATTTTAAAATTGTTGGATCTAGTCGCCAACAGCTATAAAATAAATAAGAAAGCGAAAGAGGTAAAAGCCCTTAATTCTCCGCAGAGTCTCCAGACAAAACTGTTTTAGAAAATTAGGATATAGTTTTATCAATACATGACTAGTACGAAAATTACTTCGACACTATGGATGTTATCATTGGGCTACTTGCTTAATGTAAATGATGAGGATTTTAAAAAGCTTGTCGAAGTTATTGACAGAGATAAGGTAAAGGACAAACTGTATGAGTTTATTATATCAGCAAAACTCAAAGACAGGCAACCTATACTAGAAGAAAGCTACCGTGATTTTTTTGGCGTACCAGAAACGTTCTCAAAACTGAGAGAAGCCATACAAGAACCAGATAAAACAAAAGCATCAAAACTTATCCATGATTTTTTAAAAAAAGACTGGTATAAAAATCATAGAGATGCAGGTTGGTATGATAGTCACAAAAAGCAAGCATGACACATACTTTGGCTATTGGAGCTTTGAAAGTGCAGCAGTGGTTAAGATCATGGGCTTAGACGATAGTAGCTTTATAGATAATCAATACTATCCTCAATATTTAGTTCACTAGAAGAATTGACAAGAGTCTTTAATAAACATTTGATTTCCTTAAAGTAGCAAGAGGTCTACGTTTTAAAATTTTATTATGTTAAGAGATCAAATTAGAGACAAAAATTTTTTTGAAAAAATAATATCCGAAAAGGAGTTATCAAATCAGGTATGGCTTGCAAAGTGTAATAATCATGAAGTAAAGGAGGATCGAATTCCTTTTGTTAAAAGAAATTTATCATGGACATATCTAACTATAATGGTAGCTAAGTACTCTGCTGGTTATTCATTAGAGAACTTAATTCCGGATTGGAAAGAAGGTGTTAAACTTATCCATGAAAGTTGGGATGGATTTTGGAAACTAAAACATGGAAATCCGTCAATTGAATACAACCAATACATTTTATCAGCCTATGATGAAATGCTATGGATGTTATCATTGGGCTACTTGCTTAATGTTCCCGATGAAGATTTTAAAAAGCTTGTCGAAGTTATAGACAGAGATAAAGTAAAGGACAAACTGTATGAGTTTATTATATCAGCAAAACTCAAAGACCGACATCCTATACTAGAAGAAGGCTACCATGATTTTTTTGGTGTACCAGAAACGTTCTCCAAACTGAGAGAAGCCATACAAGAACCAGATAAAACAAAAGCATCAAAACTTATCCATGATTTTTTAAAAAAAGACTGGTATAAAAACCATAAAGATGCGGGTTGGTATGATAGTCATAAAAGCAAACATGACACATACTTTGGCTATTGGAGCTTTGAAAGTGCAGCAGTGGTTAAGATCATGGGTCTGGATGATAACAGTTTTAGAGATAATCAATATTATCCAAAAGCATTCTCTTATTAGTCGAGAGTCAGATTCTGTTCTTGTATACCAGAGTTATCGATATAGATGCTGCAACAAAGAAAGATATTGATGGTGGTTTGATCAAAAGCGCAGAGTCCCTTCGGAGACTCTGCGAAGACAGAATTAAAAATATACCTTGGAATGGTAAAAACTAAAAATTAGTCCTATGAAGAACGATGAAATACTTGATCTACTGGGTCGAAAAATAATCTCAAATTGTTATGACGGCTCAGTTAAACATATTATTAGTTTAAAGGAAAAAACGAATCCTCCACCAATGTTTAAAAGTAAGGTCATCTTCTTACAAAAGATTGACAACGAGGATTTTGAAGTAGTAAAAGATATCGTAAAGAGCAACGTAGAAATCGTGCTGTTCGAACTATTCAGTGTATTTGAGGAAGATCCTCGATTTAAATTAGTCTTTCAGGAAAACGGAAAGCAAGTAGATCTATCTGAAGCAAGTGAGATGCTGAAAGCAGAACACCATAATTGGATTCAAAAATTCAGTGAATTGGATACTTAGTCTGATATTGTTTTCAGCCTTTACACCTTAAAATGTTGGAAAATGATAAGAGATCAAATTAGAGACGATCATTACTTTGAGCAATACATTAGCCGTCAAATTGAAGGGATAAACAAGTTTTTGAACTGGATTGAAATCGGTAAAACTCCACAGGAGCGAATTAACATTGTAAAACAGGAAATAGCTAAAGATTACATATATATAATCTTAGCTAAGTACTCTACTGGATATTCTTTGGAGAATTTGCTTCCTGATTGGAAAGAAGGAGTTAAGGTAATTCACGAAAGCTGGGATGGATTTTGGAAACTAAAACATGGAAATCCGTCAATTGAATACGACCAATACATTTTGTCAGCCTATGACGAAATGTTATGGATGTTATCATTGGGCTACTTGCTTAATGTTCCCGATGAAGATTTTAAAAAGCTTGTCGAAGTTATTGACAGAGATAAAGTAAAGGACAAACTGTATGAGTTTATTATATCAGCAAAACTCAAAGACCGACATCCTATACTAGAAGAAAGCTACTGTGATTTTTTTGGTGTACCAGAAACTTTCTCCAAGCTTCGCGAAGCCATACAAGAACCAGATAAAACAAAAGCATCAAAACTTATCTATGATTTTTTAAAAAAAGACTGGTATAAAAATCACAGAGATGCAGGTTGGTATGATAGTCACAAAAGCAAGCATGACACATACTTTGGCTATTGGAGCTTTGAAAGTGCAGCGGTGGTTAAGATCATGGGTCTGGATGATAACAGTTTTAAAGATAATCAATATTATCCAAAAGCATTCTCTTATTAGTCGAGAGTCAGATTCGGTTCTTGTATACCAGAGTTATCGATATAGACGCTGCAACAAAGAAAGATATTGATGGTGGTTTGATCAAAAGCGCAGAGTCCCTTCGGAGACTCTGCGAAGACAAAAAAACATCTTCAAGATTGCCTGCGTTGATTTCACCTGGAGATTAACAGACCCGACAGCACCTGACATGTACAGGTTTATTGTAAAGCTTTCGTTTAAGTTGTCTTTCTAAACACACTACTTCCTGCATTCACTCGCAAAATCTTTTGGCAATTTGAAATGATATAAATTGCCTCCAAGAATTTTGTAGGTCAGTTCATCAGAGATAAACACTTCATTGTTATTAATAAAACATAGTCCTTCTTTCTGGCTCATGTTATTTAGTAGAATAACTTTTTTCTTGCCTTCAAAAAATCTATCGCCAGTGAAACAGTAGAATAGAAATATTTTATCAGAAGAAAGCAACGCCAGTATTTTATTATCCGGACTCAAGCTGGCAGCAGTAACCCAGGTTTCTATCATCGTGCCAGGGCCGAGGTTTACACTATCAACAAGTTCAGCAACATACTCGCCAGGTGTGTTGGGCAGCTTATACATTTTGGTATAGCCTGTATATGGATTGGTTCTGTTCTTTGAGAAAAGATAAATGGAATTTTGAAAACATACCATCGCTTCCATATCAAAATTTTGCTGTGCTGGTGCAGGAGGAAAACTCTTTTGATCGGGGTATGTGAATTTTATTAATTGACCTGTAACAATTGTATCTGTAATGGCATCCGGAGATGGAATCTTATAAATTCTTAAATTCTTTCGCATGCTCTTGTTGTTACCAAAAGCACCAATGTAAAAATTACCATCAGCATCTTGTGTAATCTCTTCCCAATCCTGATTCTTATGATTGAGCCTGATCGTTCTTTTAATTTCTCCTGTAGTATCAATGTTATAGAGCATAGAGTACCTGCTATCTACTACTGTCCACAATGTGCCTTTAGGTGTTAGTACAAGTCCTGATGTTTCATTTAAAACAGGTGGAAGCTTAGCGAGTATTTTAAGATCAGAAGTCTGGGCTATACTGGTGTACGCTACAAGAATAAGAAACGAAAGAAGCTTTAGGGTGCGCATGTGAGGACGGATTAATTGTAACATTAAAATTATACTTCCTGCCACGAAGTATCAACTCTGTTTTGTGTTATAGCAGAAAATGCTGTGCGTGGTGGTAAATCTAAATAAGGATAAACAACTTTGGAAAGAAACAATCCTTGCGGATACGCCGGCTCAATGAGTGGCGGTGTAATCTTTGTGATGAGATAGCTTTCAAATTCATCCACACTCAGTTCACCTGTGCCAACATCAATCAGCTTGCCCATAATAATTCTGATCATTCTTCCCAGGAATCGGTTAGCCGAAATCCGAAACCTGATTCTGTCTCCTG
>DATCRE010000072.1:0-3713 GCA_036569145.1 Cyclobacteriaceae bacterium | reverse complement strand
TCGTTCACAAGGTCCAGGGAATGAAGATCTAATTTTTCCATGCTCATATTGATGGTTGCAGAATTACTTAATTGATTTTAGGGCAAGCTTCAGCGCTTGCTCCTGATACTTTTCGTCACTAATGGTTTTGATGATCTTATCAGCTAACCATAGGGTGAGCAGCTCTTCTTCTGATAACTTGAATATCCTGGCAAGGGCTTCAATATCTTCCTTTCGAAAGAAACGATCGCCACGTTCCATTTTGCTGAGCATGCCCGTATCCATATCTAGTTGGGCAGCTAGATGGCGTAAAAGCACGTTATTCTTCTCCCGAAGTTCTCTTATCCTATCTCCAATCATCTTTTACGATTTGTACAAAAATAGACTTGACAATTTTTGGATAATGTAGTCAAAATTCTGCGAATTATAAAATATGGAGAATTGGGCGGCTAGGGGTAGCGCCCGCAACGACAATAGTATGTTTCAAATTGGTCACAGTCGAAAAAAAAATCGACTTTTAAAACTTACTGCAACAATTTTCGAGGGTAATTCGACCCAATTCCAACATTTTTTCAACCCTCAAACAGATTCATTTGCTTTCCTTCACAATCAAATGAAATCGTAAACATTCGTTCACAATAATTTACATTTCTTAATAACCATTAAGTCAAGGTTTCCCCTGATGATAAGTTTACCTATCAACGTTTAGGATGGAATGAAAACACGGAAGGGATTGAAGGAACAGGAAACATTCGTATTAAAAGCACTTACCCATAAGCAACTGGCACAGATGTATGGCGTGAGTTGGATTACATTTCAAAAATGGATTAAGAAGGTAGAAGATGAAGTCGGAAAAAAGACTGGCCACTTCTATCACATTCACCAGGTAAAGAAAATATTACAGCTCTTCGGGTTGCCGAAGCAAATCATAATTTCAACCGATGATGTAGAGTCAATATTTAAAAACTAGTTCACTAGCGATACTCAACAATCGTAGCTGATGCACGTTGCTTCCATCGAGACCTTTTGGAATTTCTTTCTATCCCCCAATTGCCGTTTACTTCAAATTTCAGATCATTAATGCGTTCACGGTAACGAACACATTCTTCATTGATAACCACCATGTTTTCCTTTGTTACGCCTGCTATACCAATGGTAAAATCGTTAGCGTAATTAATTGCTCGATTGAGAGCTTCTTGTTCATTGTTTAACGTCATAATCAACTATTATTAATTGGTAATGAACTTTTTCAATTGATCCTTAAGCAACACCATATCGCCTTCGAGAGAATTGATACGCTCATATAATCCTGAAGGCTCTGGTGCTTGACGAGTGAGTTTCATTTTAAATTTCCAGACCTCTTTAATGTTTTCAACTGGCAGTGGGAACGTTGGGTATTGAGGATCTTTGTTATCTGACTTGCAAATAATGACTCCCCCTTTGTCCAGGTAGTTGAGACAACGCTTAAGAACAATGTTATCAACATCGTGTGCATTGTTCACAAGAACAAAAACGAAGCCGTCCTTAATATCTTCTAGCTTTTCTACAAGTTCTGCAATGACAACATCGCCAGGAAAGAATCCTTGACGTTCCGCAAGCATACTGTAACCGCTCACTTCGAAAGCGCGAAAGGAACCTGGCCCAAGTCCCGGTTGCCAAAATACAGGAAGACTTTCAATGTATTCGTGGTCCTGCGCTCCTATCAGGTATCCAGCCTGAGCTTTAATGGGCACCAGAACGATATTGTCTTTTCCGGAATTGTCAACGGTTGTCAGAACCGTGCGAACTTCACTCAATCTCTCAGTTTTTGTGGGTTTAGCATTACCCGTAAGATGATCCCAAGTTGTTGAGTAATGCTTTACAATTCTATCTATTGTCTCCAAAGAGGGGTATATCTGGCCACTTTCTATCTGTGATACTGCTGACCTGCTTAAATCTACTGAAAGCCCAAATTCTTCTTGAGAAAGCCCTTTTTCAAGCCTCAATGCCTTAATTTGATTGCCTACGACATCTTTTGACAGCATAAATTATTTTGTTTAGTAAAACTTGACAAGTTTAGTAAGTATTACTTAACATTGCAAACCCCAATGAGAGAATTAAACGAGATAACTATATGCAACGCGAAATGACAAAAACCGAGGAAACCGGAATCAAACCAGAAATCTTTGTATTGAAACCCTACAATCACAAGCAACTGGCGGACTTCTATGGTGTTTGCTGGTTAACGTTTCAGCGTTGGGTCAAGAAGCACGATGAGGAAATTGGAAAGAAGACCGGTCATTTCTACAGTATCAAGCAGGTACTTGTTATCTTCAAGATATTTGGAATGCCTAAACGCTTTAAGGTGTCACTGTCTGAGGTTGAGGAAATGTTTAAAGCAGCATAGGATTTACCCCTAAGCTAAAGAGGGATTACAATCAATCATTGCTATTGAAAGTATAGGGCGTCAAAAGGATGTCCTAATGCTCAACTATTATTGATAACCGCGCCTCAGACGATGACGGAGAAACAAAAATCTACCACGCTAGAGCAAATTTCGACTCTGTATTTGAGACTGAATGGCTATTTGACCAGCGGATTTATATTTCAATCAAGCGAGGATAAAATTGCCGGAGAAGTAGATTTAGTCGCGGTAAGATTTCCGCTCCACCGACAAGATGAAACTAATCACAATTCCTCACCCTTTCTCGAAATAACGACAGACATTGATATCATTATTGCTGAAGTTAAAAGCAACGGACAAAAGCTTCAGTTTAATAAATCACTGAGGAGTGAAGAAAATCTAACAAGACTCTTAAGATGGGTTGGGCTTTTTGACGACAACACGATTCCCTTGTTGACAGGCGAATTACAAAATTTAATGACCCCAAAGGAGAACAGCATGAGAAAGGAATTTTTGGCAACTCGCTCAACTCAAACAAAATTTGGTAACGTAAAAGTGAGACCTGTAATCTTTAGCCCAGAAAGAATTGAAACAAATAATGCTGACAAGTTCATTAACTGGACAGAGATAAATGACTTTGTTTGGAGTTGTTTGTGTCCAGCCGAAAAGAGAGAGGCATGCGGAACGCGTTATGATTTTACTGCATGGGGACCAGGACTTAACGAAATCGTGAAGATTTATAAAGACGGACAGAAAAGCTCTAAAAAACCTGGGACAATTGATGAAATCTATTCTCAATTGAGTTTAGTGAAATGAGGAAAACGCTAAGACTAAAACGCATCTATGCCTAACGTAATCATAATTTCAACAGAACACAGAGAAAGTGGAAATTGTAACTCTGATGAGCTATGCAAAATATTCGAGTCCATTAAACCTGAAGTAATTTTTGAAGAAGAAACAGACGATGATAAATACCGGAGCTATTATGATGAAGCTAATTCCTTCAAGTCACTTGAAGTACAAACTATTATAAAATATAAGTTAAAACACGACATTAGAAACGTGCCCGTTGATGCAAAACCTAATCAATACTTGTCTTTCCATGAATGGGATTATCTGTTCAATACATTCAATAAATTCGTTGCTTACAAACAAATAATAATGGACCATTGTGCCCTACGAGATAAAGACGGTTTTGCCTATTTGAATAGTGCGAAGTGTTCCGAACTATTTGTAAAAATGAAAAATATGGAAAGGCAAATTATTGAGTTCAGTGCGGTTAACAAGAATGAGCTGTTTCGTATTTATGAACTTTTTCATAAAGAACACGATCATCGAGAAAAGGAGATGC
>DATCRE010000071.1:0-6140 GCA_036569145.1 Cyclobacteriaceae bacterium | reverse complement strand
GCGTCTTCTTCAACAAAAATGTTAGGATTATCTGTTACACTATTTACTTCTGTGAGGATGGTGCTTGTAACATAATTGATTGTATCAAGACTGGCGCCGTGTACCTGTGGTATACATCTGAATGAATACGGATCTTGTACGTGTTTTTTCTTTTGCTGAATTAATTCGCTATTGGCAAGAAGATTTTTTATTTCAGAAGCAACATACATTTGTCCTGCATGAGCGCGTATTTCATGTACAGGTGCGTTGAAGGGTTCAATTCTTCCATCAAAAGCATCTAAAGAAAGCGCGCCGATAATGGATGCGAGTTTTGCAAGATGATGAGCATGCAGTATACACCACACACCATAGGCATTCATAAATTGCGTGCCGTTAAGCAGTGCAAGTCCTTCCTTAGCTTTAAAATGTAGTGAAGGCCATTGAAGTTTAGTATTGATGGCATCACTTGCATGAATTGTATTTTCATAGCGCACTTCGCCAAGGCCAAGCAATGGCAACGAGAGATGTGCAAGTGGTGCAAGATCACCTGAAGCACCGAGTGAGCCCATCTCATAAATGCGTGGCAGCACATCGTTATTATACATATCAACCAGTCTTTCAACGGTAGAGAGTTGAACGCCTGAATAACCATAAGCAAGTGATTGTATTTTGAGCAACAACATCCACCTGACAATTTCTGTATCAACTTCAGGACCTGTGCCACAGGCATGTGACTTTACAAGATTCTCCTGTAACTTTTCAAGCTGATCGTTAGCAATGTGTTTGTTGTACAGTGAGCCAAAGCCTGTGTTAATTCCATAAACAGGTTCTGAAGAACTTTTGATTTTCTCATCCAGGTATGTGCGGCAACGCGTAATGCTGGTTTTAGCTTCTTCGGATAGTTCAAGCTTTACCTTCTCATCATGTATCTGTTTAAGATCGATCAGTGTAATTTCCTTTGAAGATATAAGATGAGTACGTATTGACATTGATTTATTTTAGAGTTTCAATAATCTGGTTAACAGTAAGCTTTTGTTGCTCACCAGTCTCCATATTTTTAAAAGCAAGTTCTCCGCTGCTCATTTCGTCTGAGCCGATAACAAGCGTGTATGGAATCATTTTTTTGTTGGCATACTCCAATTGCTTTTTTAGCTTGGCCTGGTCAGGATAAATTTCTGATGCTATACCAGCTTCACGCAATTTTGCCAAAACATTTAATCCATAGCGCATGCTGGCATCATCAAAATGACAAATAAAAACTTTGGATGAAAGCTGTGCTTCTTTCGGAAAGAGATTCAACTCTTCCATGGCATCGTAAAGACGATCAACGCCAAATGAAAAACCAACACCTGAAAGATTTTCTTTGTCGCCGAATGATTTGGTCAGGTTATCATAACGACCACCACCGCTCACGCTGCCAATGGATACGTTGTTTATTTTTACTTCAAAGATGCAGCCGGTATAATAGCTCAGGCCACGCGCAAGGGCAATATCAAATTCAACATGCTCATCGGTAGTGTTGTAATTCTTTAGTAGATTCAAAACCTCCTTCAGATCTGCAATTCCTTTTTGTCCGTTGGCTGAAGTAAATTTTGCTGTGAGGAAATCTATCTTTTCAGAAGTGTTTCCCTTATAGTTTAAAATCTCAAAAAGTATATCCAGATTTTTTTCTTCAAAGCCTTTGGTGCGAAGTTCTTCACGAACTTTTTCCTCGCCAATTTTATCGAGCTTATCGATGGCTACAAACAATGCTGTTTCATTTTCTTTGGTGCCAACAATTTCAGCAATGCCAGAAAGAATGCCGCGGTGATTTATTTTGATTGTGTAGTCTGAAAGATTAAGCAAACCAAATACTTCACGGATCATTAAAATAATATCGGCTTCACAGATCAATGAATCTGTTCCTACCACATCAGCATCACACTGATAAAATTCACGGTAGCGACCTTTCTGTGGTCTGTCGGCACGCCATACAGGTTGAATCTGGTATCGCTTAAATGGAAAAGTTATCTCATGACGATTCATTACCACATATCGTGCGAAGGGAACGGTAAGATCGTAACGAAGACCTTTTTCGGAGATATCAGAAGTTATCTGTTTTGAGTTTCTGGTTTCCAGTTTTTGAGCATCAACATCCTTGAGAAAATCGCCTGAGTTAAGCACTTTAAAAAGCAACTGATCTCCCTCATCGCCATATTTTCCCGTAAGGGTGGAAAGATTCTCCATGGTTGGAGTTTCCAAAAGTTGAAAGCCGAATTTCTGAAATACTTTTTTGATGTTATTAAAGATAAATTGCCGTTTGGCCATGGTGGCCGGGCCAAAATCGCGTGTGCCCCGGGGTAAAGTTGGTAGTGCCATAGTGGGCAGCAAGTTAAAGCAAATGCCCAATTCTGCGAATTTGAGCGGTACGATTTGGCTTTTTTAGTGAAATAATCACTCACTTCGTGGTTTTTTTAGAAAGAAGTGTTTGTGAGTATGACGGAAAGCATTATTTTTGCGCTCCTTAACAATAAAGCTATGGCAGTAACCAGATTCAAGAGAAAGGCCCGTAAAGATAAGTCGTTGGCTAGCGTAAGACGCCAAACTCTTAAGAACCAGAATTTTCAACCTGTTGCAAAAAGCGTTGATATAGAAAAAATTAAAGAAGAATTTAAAGCTAAAGCTTCTAAAAAAGCATAAGCTGATTTATAAAAATATAACGAAGCCTTCTGGTAACAGAGGGCTTTTTTATTGCCCGCATTTTTCAGCAGAAAGAAAATCTTGGCTCATTTATATGGTATTCTTGGTAATCTGAAATCTTAAATCTAAACTCGTCCTTCAAAATTTTCAGCGCATGGCTCAGCTTCATTTGGTTAATTGGAATGTGAACGGTATCCGGTCTATCATCAAGAAAGATTTTATAAAAGATATCAAGACCATGAATCCTGATATTTTATGTCTTCAGGAAACTAAGGCTTCATTTGAAGAAGTAAAGACTGTACTGGAATTGTTGCCTGAGTACACCAACTATGTGAATTCATCGAAAGCGAGGAAAGGTTATTCGGGAACGGCCATCATCACTAAAACGGCTCCAATAAATGTTATATACGATATGAATGTTGAAGAGCATGACCAGGAGGGACGAGTGATAACAGCCGAGTATGAAAATTATTTCCTGGTGACGGTTTATGTTCCTAACTCTGGTGAAGGCCTGAAGCGATTAGACTATCGTGAAAAATGGAACGCAGAATTTACGTCATACATTTCCGGACTGAATGCTAACAAGCCTGTGATTGTGTGTGGCGATTTGAATGTTGCTCACAAAGAAATTGATATTGCTCGTCCCAAAGAAAACTATAATAAATCAGCAGGCTATACTCAAAAAGAAATTGATGGATTTCAGGAGATGCTTGACAAGGGCTTTGTTGATACATTCCGTCATTTTCATCCGGAAGAAATAAAATATACATACTGGAATTACATGTTCAACGCCCGCACGCGCAATGTGGGTTGGCGTATTGATTATTTTATAGCCAGCACCAGGCTTATTCCAAATCTTAAAGACGCATTTATCTATAACGAATACATGGGCTCTGATCATTGCCCTGTTGCCATTACGTTAGAGATTTAGACAATTAAGTTTCTTACTGCAAAGCCTATCGTCGTCATGCTTAACTAAATTGTGTCGTGTAAGCAGAAATCTCATCGATAGCCTTGATATTTGTAGTCGATATTGGTGGTTATGGAGCTTCGAACCAGGCAGCGTATTTTTCTTAGTGCATTCTTTTTTCTTTCAGGCGTATGCTTTTCAACATGGGCATCGCGAATTCCTACAATTAAAGTAGCGTTCGATTATAGTGATGCCATGCTTGGCACAGTATTGCTTTTTATGCCTATCAGTTCATTAATGGGTTTACCTGTTTCAGGTTGGCTTGTATCGCGTTACGATAGTCGCGTGCCATTAACAGCGGGTTTTATTATGATGGCTATTGCCCTTACGCTTATTGGATTTGCCGTGAATACTTTTATGCTGATTGCTTCCATCTGTATATTTTCATTCGGCCTGAGAATTCTGAATATCTCCATGAATACCCAGGCCATTACACTTCAGAAAAAATTTGATAAGAAAATTAATGGTTCGTTTCACGGTCTGTGGAGTACTGGTGGAATTTGTGGTGTAGGTATCTCAACATTGTTTGTGGCGTGGCAAGTGCCAATGTTTATTCATCTGCTCATTATCTCAGTTGTAACGATGGTTGCTACTTTCTTTTGTTCGCGTCATTTGATACAAAATGATAAAGCTCCTTCTGGTAATAAACTCGTGATAGGTAAACCTGATCCTTACATTGTTTATCTCGGGCTACTTGTGTTTATGGCAGCGATCTGTGAGGGCGGTATGTTTGACTGGAGCGGTGTGTATTTTAAAGAAATTGTTCATGAAGAGATCTTCACGTTAGGCTATTTACTGTTCATGATTTTTATGGCGCTCTCCAGATTTGCTTCTGATAAACTTGTTGAACGATTGGGCATGCCGATTAACTACATCATCAGTTCGTGCCTGATTGTATCGGGTATAGGACTGGCTACTTTGTTTCCAACCTTCTGGCCTTCGATGATTGGTTTTTGTCTGGTAGGTTTTGGAACAGCCGCTGTTATACCGATGACATTTCTGTTGGCAGGCAATGCAACAAAATATTCAGCAGGCATGACTATTTCTATTATTGCAACATACAGTATTGTTGGTATGTTGATTGGTCCGCCATTGATAGGTTATCTATCACAAGCTTTTAGTTTGCGTGTAGCTTTTGCTTTGTTTGCAGTTGCAGGCGCCATGCTGATACCTATTTCGCGATTGTTTTTTGGAATCAAGCAACAAGAATAATTAATAAGCTCATATAAAAATAAGGAGCAAGAACCTCTGGTAGAATGTCTTGCTCCTTATAATAATAAAAATAAAAGCTTTACGATTTTTCTTTGTCTTCTGATGTTGAGGTGCTTTCAATTGCTTTGTCAACACCTTTGAATGATGTTAATTTTCCTTCTGGTGTATACTGAATTACAATTTTCTTACCAGCTTCCTTATCTGCATATTTATAAACCAAAGGCTTTGCAATTGTCTTTTGATCCTGAGATGTGAGAGCGTACGTAAGTTTCCAGTTTCCAGTTTCATTTACAAGATTAAAATCTTTCTTAATGGCGATCCTCACGGCAACAGGTACTTCCTCTTCCTTTACAACAACGGTTTTTTCAACTTGTGCAAATACTGATACAGCAGAACAAATGATGATTGCTAATGAAACAAATATTTTTTTCATGACGATGTGGGTTAATTGATTTACTTGATTGTAAACGAATGCACCCGACATGAGTTCATGTTATTTCGTACCCCTATGTGGTGTATTTTAATTGTTAAGATACAACCATCTTTGCCCTTAATAGTAGCGTCCCATTTTAGGGTGTTCAACAATAGCACGTTTAAGTTCCAGTAAATCTACAGGGCCCTGATAGCTATAAGCAATTTTTCCTCCGGGCTCAACGAGTAGAGTATAGGGAAGAGCGCCATTCCATTTTTGGTCAATGGCTTCAATGAGTTTATACTTATCCGTTGCGTCATAAATATAATTCTTCACGGGCGAATGTTTCTTTTGTAAGAAGCCAAGAGCCTTATCGAAATTTTCAGGATTGTCGGCAGAAAGTGAAACGAATTCAAAATCACGTTGACCATACCAGCGTTGTAATTCAACTAGTGAAGGATACTCGGCAACACACGGAGCACACCACGTTGCCCAGATATTTATTAAACGAAGTTTAGTGCCTGAATTTTTTGCGAGGTCTTTAATGCCTGCAACAGAAAGCTTCTCTAACGTAACAGGTTTTTCATTCCACTCTTTTTCAATTTGTTTTCCATATTCTCCTTTCCATTCCCATTTTACCGAACAACCAAAAGCTTTATTTACTGGTGTAGCGACTTCCTTATCAGCAAGCACAGCATCAACAGCGGCGCGAAGATCTTCAGCGTTTGCAGTTCCAGGTTTTTCAGTGGCATCCAGGCGACCTACATAGCTGAGCTTTCGTTCTTTGTTGAAAACAAAAGCATGAGGTGTTGCCACAGGGCCATAAGCAATGGCCACAGATTGATTATCGCCATCGTACAGATAAGGGAAATTGTATTTTTTATAATC
>DATCRE010000070.1:0-2628 GCA_036569145.1 Cyclobacteriaceae bacterium | reverse complement strand
CCTTGAAGCATTTCCCATTCTTCTTCTGGTAATTGCAAAACAACAATAAAATGCTTCCCGACAAATGTTTTAAGAGAATCTAATTTATCTTTTAACATATAAATCTTATTAGAATAATTATGATCAGAAAGAATGAAAACTCAGTTAACAATCCAAGCAGTTCAATAAGATAGACTAAATAATTAATTGAAGCCATAGTGATTGGAATTGTGTTTTAGAAGACTGTCTTCCAACAGGCAACTTTCTAATGCCTGATATCCACCTGCTTCGGATGGTCTTAGCCATTAATGAAATCCGGCTAAATGGCCTACCTATGCGCAGATCGCTAAAATATTGGCTAGCTCTTGATCTTTTGGTGAAAATGCCTAATCCCTTAAAAAATTGAAATTATCTTCACTTTTTTGCTGGTATGACTAAAAAGATTTTTGCAGAAATAGAATTCTATTTTACATTTGCAGTCCCAAAACACGGGGAAAAGATAACGGGAGCTTAGCTCAGCTGGTTCAGAGCATCTGCCTTACAAGCAGAGGGTCGGGGGTTCGAACCCCTCAGCTCCCACTAATTATCAGCCACTTACGATACACATTGTGAGTGGCTTTTTTATTTGCACGTGTTTTTTAGTGGGCGATTGAGTCTGAATTTAGAGGTATTCGTATGCTCTTTAACTGACGGTATAGCTCCACAGCACTTTTCTGCATAAATCCTTTATCATTCAATCTTCTACTATCAATAGAGTGTAGAAATTTTAAGTAGGTATCGAAAAAACTATCGCTCCATTCATTACTATTTTCAGTTTCTCGATATCCCATTAAGTCAAAGACAATTCCACCGATCTCGTCATAAGTTCCATCGTTATGAAAACCTAGTTTTCCAAGTCCATCCATTATTCGATGCATAGTTAAAGCTTGTTGCAATAGCCTGGTAATGAGTTGCTCATTAGTATTTAGCGTGCTCATAAGAAATGTTGAATTAACAAATATGCTATATAAAGCTTCTATTGGGCATAGCATAGTTACTATGCTTTTTAGATCTGTTACCCAATTTCTATTTGAGAATCACTGCATCTGATTCTTTTCCACAATGTCCCGGAAAGTCTTTTTATAACTATCGCTTATGGGGATAAAAACATTGCCTATCTGTACTTCTCCTTTATGAACAACATCGATGGCACTCAGGGCAATAATATAAGAGTGATGAATTCTGATAAATTTATTGGATGGCAATTGCTCTTCCAGATTTTTAAGTCGCTGGAGAGAAGTAATCTTTTGTTGCCTCGTGTGAATCGTTACGTAGTCTTTAAGTCCTTCAACATAGAGAATATCGTCCAGTAATATTTTCACCAGCTTTGTGCCATCCTTAACAAAGACAAAGGGTTGATTAGTGTCTGGTGTTTTTTCAGTTGATGTTATGGGTTGAGATGAACTTGTCAATCGTTGATTAGCTTTATCAACAGCTCTGAGAAATCGTTCGAAGGTTACAGGCTTTAATAAATAATCGAGCACGTCAAGTTCATAACTTTCCAACGCATATTCTGAATACGCTGTTGTTAAAATTACCAGTGGTTTTTTTTGAAGTGTCTTTAGCAACGTAATGCCGGTAATCTCTGGCATCTGGATATCTAAAAACATAACATCAATTGTATTCTTTCGCAATACTTCAATGGCTGCGAGTGGACTTGAACACGCATCAACCAACGTTAGGTATGGAACTTTACGCACATACTCTGTCAACAGGTTTCGTGCCAGAGGTTCATCTTCTACTATGAGGCATGACAAGTTCACAATGTAATATTAAGTTGTACCCGATATTGATCTGGCAGATTTTCTATGTTCAGTGTGTAGCGATCTGGATAGCTGAGAGCAAGTCTACGCTTAACATTCTGCAATCCAATTCCAGATTTACCATCGCTCACTGTGCTTACCATGTTTACTTTACTATTCTCTACAGAGTAAATACAATCAGTTCCTTTTAGTTTAATGGAAATGTTAACCCAGGCACCTGGTGAATTATTCGTAACGCCATGCTTAAATGCATTCTCTAGAAATGTAATAAAAATCAAAGGCGCAATCAATACCTGATCCATATTGCCTTCTATCTCGAAGTTAATAGGTATCTGGTTGTTGAGTCTGAGTCGTTCCAGGCTAATGTAATTCTGCATGTATTCAATCTCTTTGCTGAGGGGCACTTTAGGATGATTGGAATCGTAAATCATATAACGCATCATCTGCGAAAGCTTGGCAATAACTTCTGTTGTATTAGATGATTGTGTGTATGCCAGGTAGTATAAATTGTTGAGCGTGTTAAACAGAAAGTGCGGATTGATCTGCGCTTTCAGAAAATTTAATTCAGCGGTTAGCTTTTCATTCTCCACTGTTTTTTGTCGGGCGTCAAACTCAAACCAATCGACAGCAAAACGAAGCATGCCAACAAAGATTACAATGAATAGATTGGTTGTAACAACCTGAACTACAAATCGTGTTTTGTAGAGATATTCTTCGTGATGAGCATATCCGTCTATAATGAAACGTTCAAGATGAAGACGGCTAAACATAAGAATGGCAAATGGCAAACTGAATTCAACAAGATATAGCCACACATTTTTTCGTGCCAGAAACTTGGGTAAAAAAT
>DATCRE010000069.1:0-2108 GCA_036569145.1 Cyclobacteriaceae bacterium | reverse complement strand
AAGTAGTTCTAAAGAATAGAATCGTGGATCATCTAAAACAAAAAGAGACAGATCACTCCGTCTCTTTTCATCATACTAAGCTCCAACTCCCTTCTCCCCCGGAGAAGGGCTGGGGATGAGGCTGGCTCAATGACTTTTCTTTTTCACAATAATATTCAGAAGAATAAATGCTGCTACAAGAATAGCAGGTAGAATCGTTACAAGTCTCAACGTTGCCTGGGGACCAGCAGTATCAATTGATTTTCCCATGAGTGGAAGAACCATTGATGTTGCAACCATTCCGGCACCACCCATGATAGATAAACCAAGCGCACCACTCTTCGGAATATACTCTGCTACAAAGCCAAGCATGGTTGGCCAGAAGTAACATACTCCCAATGCAAATACAATAGCGGCAAACATCGTAAAGCCAGCGCCATCTGCAATGCTAAGCAGATACAAACCTAGTACAGCTAGTACCGATGAACCTAATAACACCCCCGGAGGATTTAACCTGTGAATAAGTGGACCGGCAAAGAAACGACCTACAGCCATGATACCTGTAACTACTACCAGGATGATCATCGGGTTAATACCTGTTTTTCCAAGAAGAGCATTAATCCATTGGTTGGTTCCTAATTCTGTGGATGCTGTTAAGAACATGCAGAAGAGCATGAGTGGGAAAAGCAAACTTACTTTGTTAAGTACTTTGCCTTCAATAATAACAGCAACTACAATCAGGCCCATCACAATTAAACTTGTTGTCGATGCAAAATCAATTTTAATGGCAGGCACAGAGGCAGCAAGAATCATAAATGATACCACGGCAATAATCGTGATTGGTGCAGCAACATTCTTCAACATGTCTTTATAGCTGACACCAGTACTCACGCGTTCTGTTTCTGGTATAACCTGACCCATGAATAAAAATCCATAACCAGCTAGTGGAATAAATAACAAGCCCGCTAATAGTTGCCATGGCAAGCCCATCGTATCAATTAAAAGAGCAGCTAATACGCCACCAATAACGATACCTCCGGGAAACCAAACGTGAAAGCGATTCAACATCTTGGTTTTGTTTTCTGTGTAGATTGAAGCAATCAACGGATTACAGGCCGCTTCAACACTACCATTTCCGAGGCCAATAAACACGTTCGAAATAAAGAGCGTGGTTTTATCTTTCGCCATCAACAGGATGATAATACCGATGAGGTGCATAAAGAATGCAAGCCAGATGATGTTACGGGTTTTAACAATGTCAATAATCAATCCGCCAATGTACATGGCGATGGTGAATCCCCAGAAGGCAGGACCGAATGCCCAGCCAATTTCTTCACCCGTAAGTCCGTACTCCGATCCGAATACGCCTTCTATTTTTGCGCGAATAGCAAAGGTGAGTGAGGTTACTAATAGTGCCAGGCAACTTCCTATAAAGAGCCTTGAAGCATTAAACTTTTGTTCCATAGTGGTTGAAAGGTTATTGTTTTAGGTGTTGAAATATGAGTTTAAATTTTAATTCATGCAAGCGTTTGCAATCCACTTCATCATTTTTACCTGATAAGTGGCTGTTTCTTCCTTACAATTCAAACGTAAGGCCCTTCTCTGTTAATTTGTCGTATACTTTCTTGTCGAAGCGGTACAAGCTGGCGGCCCGGTGCGAAACATCTGCCTGCTTTTCGTGGCAGGGCACAAGCAGATTCATTTTCAGAAGCTTGCGTCTGAAGTTAGGTTTGTCCAGCTCCGTTTCTAAAATAGCTTCGTAAAGTTCCTGAATATGGTGAAGCGTGAATTTCTTCGGTAACAAATTAAAACCAATAGGCTCATGACGAACTTTATGTTTCAGATGTTTGAAGCCTGCCTGCAATATTTCATTATGATCGTATGGCAGCTTAGGCACTTCATGAATGTTACACCACTGAACATCAGAAGCTGTAAAGCCCGGACTCAATGAATAGTTTTCTGCATTCACCAACGCATAGTATGCAATAGTAATTACACGCTCAAGCGGATAACGCATCACTTCTCCAAAGCTGCGAAGCTGCTCCAGGTAAATATTAGACACACCTGTGAGTGATTGTAAAAGTCTGTTGGCAGCTTCATCAACACTTTCGTTATATTTTATCCATCCA
>DATCRE010000068.1:0-4715 GCA_036569145.1 Cyclobacteriaceae bacterium | reverse complement strand
GATAAAGCACAACAGTCAGCCGGAGTATTGCTGAAGAATTTTCCTGAAGTTAAAGAAGTAGTTTCCAAGATTGGTTCGGCAGAGATCCCGACTGACCCTATGCCATTGGAAGCAGGAGACCTGATGATCATTTTAAAAGATAGATCAGAATGGGTGAGTGCTTCTGATCGCGATGAACTGGCTGAGAAGATGCAACGCAAACTCGAAGATAATATTCCTGGTGTGTCGTATGGATTTCAGCAACCTATACAGATGCGCTTTAATGAATTAATGACTGGCGCGCGACAAGATGTAGTGATAAAAGTATTTGGCGAAGATCTTGATAAGCTTACTAGTTATGCTAACCAGATAGCCAGGTTATTTCCATCCATCAACGGCGCACAGGATTTATATGTTGAGAAAGTAACAGGCTTGCCACAAATCGTTGTGAAATTTAATCGTGAGAAGATTGCGCAGTTTGGATTAAACATCCAGGAAATAAATACAACCATCAATACGGCATTCGCCGGCCAGAGTGCCGGTTATGTTTATGAAGGTGAAAAACGTTTTGATCTTGTTGTGCGTCTCGATCAGCAAAGTCGCATTAACGTTGATGATGTAAAAAATCTATACATCACGGCACCTAATGGCAATCAACTTCCTTTACAACAAGTAGCAGATGTATCGCTGGCAATAGGCCCTAACCAGATTCAACGCGATGACGCAAAACGTAGAATAACGGTTGGCTTTAATGTGCGCGGTCGTGATGTTGAAAGTATTGTTCGTGAAGTTCAACAAAAGATCGAATCACAGATTAAGTTTGAGCCAGGCTACTACGTTACGTATGGTGGTACATTTAAGAATCTGCAGGAAGCTCGTCTTCGGTTAAGTATTGCTGTTCCAGTTTCACTTTTGCTGATACTCATATTGCTCTTCTTCACTTTTCATTCCTTGAAGCAGAGCTTGCTTATCTTTTCCGCTATTCCACTTTCAGCTATTGGTGGCATTATGGCACTGTGGATTCGGGGTATGCCTTTTAGCATATCAGCTGGTGTTGGATTTATTGCGTTGTTTGGTGTGGCTGTATTAAATGGTATTGTTCTGATTTCAGAATTCAATCGCCTGAAGGCAGAAGGATTAGAAGACGTTAAACAAATTGTGCTGCGCGGAACCTTTACACGTTTCCGCCCGGTGATTATGACAGCAGCAGTAGCGTCTCTTGGATTTTTACCTATGGCGATCTCAGGTTCTGAAGGAGCGGAAGTTCAGCGCCCGTTAGCCACCGTTGTTATTGGCGGATTGATTACGGCTACATTGTTAACACTGGTGGTGCTTCCTGTTTTATATATTTATTTCGAACGAATTGGTACTTCTATGAGGACTTCTAAAATTGCCATGCTAGTTGTGGCACTTCTTTCCATACCAGCTTTCTCACAGGCACAACAAAATCCATCTGTAATTTCTCTTGACGAAGCTATTCAACAAAGCTTGAAGAATAACAAGATGATAACATCGGCTGCATTAAACGTTGAGCAGCAGCAGCAATTAAAACGAACAGCAACAGAGATTCCCAAGACAGCAATCGACCTGATGTATGGTCAGTATAACAGTATCGCCAAGAATGATAATAATATCTCGGTGATTCAAAGCATTCCGTTTCCAACGGTATTTACTGAGCAAGCTGCATTAGGGAGATCTGGTGTTAAAGCAGCTGAGTATAAAAAAGCAGCTACCGAAAATGAAATTGTGTTCCAGGTGAAGGAAGTTTATTATCAACTGTTATACTATAAGTCATTGGAGAATTTATTGTTGATACAAGATAGCATATTCAATGACGTAGCAAAAGCAGCAGCACTCCGGTATTCAACAGGTGAAGGAACTCTTCTTGAAAAGACCACGGCACAGACACAGGCCAATGACATTCACAATCTGCTCCATCAAAACAAAGCTGATCAACGTATTATGAAGCGCCAACTTCAAACGCTTATGTTTACGACGGACTCCATTACACTAGCAGATGTTGAATTAGAAGAACTGCCATATAGTGTATTCGACACAGCTGCTGTTTCAGAAAATCCAATGCTTCACTTTACAAAACAACAAGTAGATATTGCTGCTCATAAAAAACATGTTGAGGTAGCGAAGGCAATGCCCGATTTTATGGTGGGGTACTTTAATCAGTCGCTTATAGGTTATCAAACCATAAATTCAAGTGAGGTTTACTTTAATAACTCAAAACGCTTTCAGGGCTTTCAGGCAGGCATCAGCATTCCATTATGGTTTTTGCCACAAGCTGCCAGGATGAAAGCGATGAAATATAATGAGCAAGCCGAGCAGGCAAATTATGAGTCGTTTGAAATGAATCTTCAAAGTCAGTTTAGCCAGGCATCGCAGAGTTTGATCAAGAATAAAAGCAACCTGGAATATTATAAAACATCAGCCAGACCTAATGCCGATCTTATTCAAAAACAATCACAACTGGCTTATCAAAAAGGAGATATTGGTTATGCGCAACATTTATTCAATATGAAACAGGCGCTCTCGATTTACGAGAGTTATTTGCAGGCTCTCAACCAATACAATCAAAGCATTATCTATCTGGAATACTTAACTGGAAATAAATGAAATTAATAATGATAAATAAGATAATCTTTTTGTTAGCATTCGCTGCTTCACTGATTTCGTGTGGCACAAAAAAGAATGAGCCGGCAAAAGAACAAGCTGAAGTAACAAGTGATGTCGTAGAACTTACAGAAGAACAATTCAAATCAGCGGACATAAAGTTAGCTTCCATTGAAAAGCGTTCGTTAAGTGGTGCATTAAAAGTGAATGGTAAGCTTGATGTTCCACCGCAAAATCTTGTCAGCATATCGGCACCCTTTGGCGGATTTCTTAAGCATACAGAAATGCTGCAAGGCAAGCAGGTACACAAAGGTGAGCTCATCGCAGTCATGCAAAATTCAGAATACATTCAGCTTCAACAAGATTACCTCGATAACAAAAGTCAGCTTGAGTTTTTAGAAACGGAATTAAAACGGCAAGAGGAACTCAGCAAAGAAAATGTCAATGCTCAAAAAAGTTTACAGCAGGCAAAAGCTTCTTATCTCAGTAAGTCGGCTATTGTTGAAGGACTGTATGTTAGATTGAAATTGCTGAATATTGATTTCGACAAACTAGCCAAAGGCGAAATAACAAGCACCGTTAATTTATATTCACCTATCAATGGCTTTGTAACAGAAGTTAATTTCAACATTGGGTCATTTGTTAATCCAACAGATATCCTATTCAAGATCGTAGACACCAGTCACCTTCATGCTGAGCTTACTGTTTTTGAAAAAGATGTTACCAAAATAGAGAAAGGGCAGAAGATAAGATTTACACTTGCTGGTGAAGGCGAAGAACGACTTGCTACTGTTTATTTAATAGGCAGAGAGATAGCTGCTGACCGAACGGTGAGAATACACGGACACATGGATAAGGAAGAACATAACTTGCTGCCAGGCATGTATCTCAGCGCCTATATTGAAACCGGAGACAACACCGTTAATGCATTACCCGAAAAAGCTATTGTTGACTTTGAAGCGAAGAAATATATTTTCACGGCCAACGACAAGAAATTAAGTTTCACCATGGTCGAAATAAAAACAGGATTAAGCGAACAAGGATACACCGAAGTAATTCTCCCTGAAAACATTAATGCTTCCACAGCGCAAGTTGTTGTTAACGGAGCTTACTCGTTGCTTTCCAAGATGAAGAATAGTGGAGAAGAAGAATAAGAGGTCTCTGTTATTCCACAGAGGTACACGGAGAAATCACAGAGTTTCACAGAGAATTACTCCGTGTGACTCTGTGATTTCTCCGTGAAACTCTGTGTAACAACTTTCTAGTTTATGCATTTCTGCGCCTTCACTTTTGCAAAAGTATATCTTCTCCTATGCTTACTTGCCTTGTCTGCAGGTGAGATGATGGGGATGAGTAAATTTTTGTGGAGGAGGTAAGACTGCTCTTCTTTCCAGTGAGGAAATGTGGGCTGTCCCTGCTTATCAATTTTAGGATTGAGTTTTACTTTTAATGTATCACTATGAAATGTCCAGCGACCAGTGAGCGTTTCGTTGATGCGTCCTCCTCTGAAACTAGTCTTGACAGTTGAGTCGCAGTTGATGGTTAATCTTTTTTCGAATTGAAAAGGTAGTGCTTCAGAGTAAGAAACGTATGTTCCTTTAAAATCATCTTTACGAGGTTCTTTCGGATTTATCGCTATCCAAAGTATCAATGAAAGCAGATAGTGCAGCGAAATCATTTTATGATGGTAGTGATGGGTATAAATATCCCTGTTGTAAAGTTAAATCATTCTTACTTCATATTGACAATCTTTTACCAATCACAACTTTTATACTTCTCATTATTTGCAGTTCACGATTTTCCTTAGCTTTGACTATGAAAGAGTTCGGAATTAAAGAGGCTTTAGCTACTCTGGGCATAAAGCGCAACAACCTCGGTGTTTCAACCGGTTCAACATGGTATAAATCTACAGGCGGTTTGCTTGAATCATATTCGCCCGTTGATGGTAAACTTATAGGATCAGTCTACCAGGCTGATGAAAAAGTGTTTGCCAAAGTAGTTGCCAAATCACAACAAGCATTTAAAGAATGGCGCAAGTGGCCAGCACCCAAGCGAGGTGAAGTTGTTCGGCAGATAGGCGTTGCCTTGCGAAAATATAAAGAGCCGTTGGGCAA
>DATCRE010000067.1:0-7831 GCA_036569145.1 Cyclobacteriaceae bacterium | reverse complement strand
AATCGCGAAGGTAAAAATGAAGCTTCTAAAAAATCCATTCGAAAGCCACTCACTGCTGCTGAAATGAAAGCCGGAAGGAAAAAATGGGAGGCTACCCCTGATGGTATACAGTTCAAAAAATGGGAAGCGTCTCCCGAAGGTCAAAAAGTGCTTGCTGGTGCGGCTAAAATAAGGAACTATATAAGTGCTTCTACCAATATGGAGGCTGTTGTAACTTCTCTTTCTCTTCCGCCAGGCTCACGATTAGGTTTCGGAATGATGGTCAGGATTAATGGCGACGATTATATTCTTAGTTTTGGACTGGAAACGTCTAATGAATTTCAGCAATTGCATAGCCTGAAGGTTAACGACAAAATAATTATAAGAAGCCATAGCGTATTGTACGCGCCCAAGTATTCATATCCAATAGTAGCGGGCAACTATGTAGAACGAGATAGTAAAATAATTTATAAACGTGCCCCTCACAAGGGTGGTTGCTGAGTAAAGTTTATGATGGAAAGACCTTTACTGACTTTAAAAGTAAACAGGGTCAGCAATAATGTGTAGCTTCCATTCTGGAACAAAGTTCGAGTCAACGAGTAACGCTGCTCATGAAATTTTGCCAAGCGCACGGAGCAAAATTCCGCGTGAGACAAGCGGCTTAATTGTAAGTGAGTCATAAAACTAAAAGAGGCTGTCAAGATATTTTCTTGACAGCCTCTTAAATTTTTAAGCAATTACTTTATTTAAAATTTAAAAGTTAATTGTCCCATAAACATAGTTCCTAACTGACTGAATTGAGAACCATTGTAACCCAGGATGCGATAACGACCACTGAATTCAAGAAAACCTTCTAGAAGCTTGGTATCTGCTTCACTGCTGAGCGTAGATTTGGCAGCAGCGTAGTTTGCGTCTGTAGGTTTGCCTGTTAGCTCAAGTTTCCATTTTGGTAAAACATTGAAAATGTTATTGATAGAAAAAGAAGCTGAAATATTTTTTGTAAAGGCGTATCCGATATTCACATCGGTTACAACAGCCGGATCAAAAACCTGTTTGATATTTTCCATAACGCTTCCGCCATTGTCAATATCCTGGAATTTGGTAGGGCCAAATAATGTGTTGTTTACTACAAAATTAAACTTGTGGATGCTATAATCAATACCCAATATACCTTTGTACTTAGGGCGACCTTCTGTTAGCAATGATTTAACCTGAGCGTTGAGAATAGTAGATCCGGCATCTTTAATAGCTTTTGGATCTTTTGGTGTACCAATGATTTCATTTGATAAAGTGAAGTTACCAGCCAGGTTAAAACCAAGTGTTCCATTTCCCACTTCAACATTTTTATAGCTTGCAACAACATCAAGTCCCTGTGTTCTTGTCTTGATACCGTTGATAAAGAATTGAACACTGGCTAAATCTGCATTGCCAGCTCCGGTAGCCGATCCTTTCAGAATTCTTCCCAGTTCTGTAGTAGGCGTGGCGAGCAATCGGTCATCTGTTGTGATCGATGAACTATACACAATTCTATCGCTGATCTTAATGTTATAATAATCAACAGTGATGCTCAGGTTGCTATTGAGGTTAAGCCCGGTACCAACGGTAATGTTTGTTGATTTCTCTGCTTTCAGCTTAGGTACTCCAAGAGCATAAGCTTCTTTACTTCCATTGTTAAATAATCCGGAGAGAACAATAGTGCCATTGGCAGAACTTGCCTGTGTTGATTGTGCGTAAATCTGGTGCAGCGTTGGTGCTCTGAATCCTGATGAAACAGATCCTCTCAAGACAATCTTTTCATCGGCCAGCTTTAAGCGTGTTGAAAACTTTCCAACATTTGCATTTCCAAAGTCGCTGTATTTTTCAGAGCGCACAGTTCCTGCAATCAGGAAGTTTTTTGTAATGTCCCACGTTGCATCCAGGTATGCACCCAGGTTGTAGCGACTGTTTGTTCTTGCATTTTCAGCACGGATACCGGGAAAAGAATTGGAACCTTGCCCGGAATATGACGCTGTATCGCCGGCAATAATCTGGTATGTTTCACTTCGCACCTCGCTACCCAATGCAATATTGATGTTATGTCTTACTGCTTTGTTAGCATCAAAGTTTCCAACAATATGATTGAATTTAAATCCACCTGGTTTGAAAGATGTTGGACTTTTTGCACCCAGTGAGTGGTTTACGGTATTGTTAACTGTATATAATTGCTGGTTTCCTCCCGTTGTAATACTTACATCAGTAACCCAGCCATTTATTTCATTTTTATAACCAAATGTGGCGTTATAATCTTTCAAATCACCTTCAAAGGTTGGCATATAGCCATTGTAGCCTTTGTAAATTTCAACGCCTGCCGAATTAACAGTATTATCACCTGTATAATTTACGCCATTTGGATCAGGAGTGTGTAATAATCCATAGTCTACTTTCCAATAGGGCACGCGATAGTTTGCATTACTCATTACTTTCTTGAATACATATGCTCCGTTGCTGTAAAACTGTCCATGCTCACCTACAGGTATTCCCAGGTTATATTCAAATTGTGCGGCTGATGTAGCGCCTGTTCCATTGATGTTTCCGCCCGTGGGATGTAATTTCAGAAAGCTGATAATGTTTGCATTGGTAGGATCTGTATTGTCTGATCCGGGATTACCAAATGTTGCAATTTCAGTTGTTACATCAATTTTACCTGAGCGAACAGCGTTGTCTTGTTGCTTTACACCTATAGTATAATTGATAAAACCATTCTTGCCAAAATTGCTTCCGCTGTTAAACGACATGCCGTAGCTTCCTCCATCACCTTTGCTGGTTATGCCGCTGTTAACGTTAAGCTCAGAGTATTGATACTTGTCTTTTAAGATAACGTTCATTACACCAGCAATGGCATCTGATCCATATTGTGCAGAAGCGCCATCGCGAAGAATTTCAACACGCTTCACGGCAGCCGTTGGAATGGCCGAAAGATCGACACCTGTCTCACCTCTTCCCGGAGCAAATTGTACATAGAGCAATGAACTCAGATTTTTTCTTTTGCCATTGATCAGAACCAGCAAGCGACTTGGACCGAGGTTTCTTATCTCATAAGGATCTAATAATGTTGAAGCATCATTTACAGGTGTGTTTACGGTATTGAAAGAAGGTACTCTGTATTGCAGCGCTTTATCAAATGTAAACTGACCGGTAGTTGTTAAATCTTTGTTTGTAAAATTATCAACAGGCAACGGCGTATCGGTGAAAGTGCGCTGTGCGCCACGTCCTACAGTAACAACTATTTCTTCCAGTGTGCTGGCGCTCTCTTCCAGGATGATAACAATCTCTCCGGTTGAAGGCAACTTGAATTCCTGTGTGGCAAAACCAATGAATGAGAATACAAGCGTGGCCGAAGATTCTGGAATATCAACAGAAAATTTACCATCCATATCGGTTGTCGTGCCAAGTGCTGTACCTTTTACCGTAACGGTAACACCAGCGAGAGGAGTGCCATCTTTGTCAACAACTTTTCCGGATATTTTTTCAATAGCATTAACATTGCCCAATGAATCAACCGAACGTCTTACTATTAAAATATTTCTGTTGATCTCACGGTAAGTGAATGGTGTTCCAAGTAATAACTGGTTTAAAACTTCAGCTACGGTAAAGACATCATTCGAAATAGTACGATTGTCAATCTTTTTAATTTCTTCATCGCGATAGACGAACCTGAAGTTTGATGACTTCTCAAGTTTTCTAAGTGCAGACTTTAATGATCTGTCTTTGATATCAAGATTGCTGATTCTAGTTTTCTCGGCATTCTGTCCACTTCCAGGTGTTGCTGATACAACCTGTAATGTTGCAGAAAGTATTGAGATTGCTAAAACTCCAATGCGCATAATTTGTCGAACCAATAATTTTCGGGAAGTGGTAGCATTTCTGGCAGCACCCGTTTCAAGGGCAAAGACCGGCCACGCTTCTACCTGATTTGTAGAAAAATTCATACTTTTAAATGTTTTAAGTGATGTAGCATTATTTAAAACAGCTCTGTGATACGATTGCCGTCGTTAACAGAACTTTCTGAGTCTCTCTGCCCCTTGGGCAGAGAACTCTTTTGTACAATCTTATAATTATGTTCTTATCTCATGGGGGTTTATAGGTTTAGAGCAGGTTTATAGGTATCATAATTTTATTTATTCGTTCTAGCATCCCCGGCCTTTAATAATAATGTTACCATTATCATCGCGCCTGTATTGAGCGTTGTTAAATTCACAGAGCACGCTTAGTATCTGATCAAGATTCTCGCCCCGCACGAACGTAGCTGTAAAGCGACAAGTCTTAATCTGATCGTTATCAATGCTGATGTTTACTTTGAATCGTTCTTTTAACTTCTGCACAGCTTCCTCTACTGTAACATTGTCAAAAAACATGTCATGCTCCGTCCATGCTACAGATTCTTTACCGTTTACAATCTGATGGTAGCCTTCATATTTCTGTGTATCGAAAATGATTTGTTCATTGGGAGTAATTATTCCGATAACGGCTTTTTCATTTTCAACTTTAACTTTTCCACGAAGCACCGTTACTGTTATGTTGTGATCGGTACTATAAGCTTTAATGTTGAAAGCTGTTCCGAGCACTGTTGTTTTAAGATTATTTGTGTTTACAATAAAAGGCTTTGAGGGATCGTGCCTGATGTCAAAATATCCTTCACCATGAAGCGTTACACTTCGTGTAGATTTATTATCGAATGATTCATCATAGTCAAGTGTACTGTTGTTATTAAGGATAACGGTACTTCCATCGGGTAACTTGATATACTCATGCTCAATCGGAGAGGAGAGTTGAGCGGATGTTGTTGATAATGATTTGGTAGGAGCCGGGCTGATTGCGTGATTGTAATAATAGAAAATTCCTGTTGCTACTATTAATAATAAAATTGACGCAGCTACTTTAAACCACGGAAATGAAGTCTGTACTTTTGTATGGTAGATTTTTTCGTTTAACGTCGGCAGAATTTTATTCAGGATAGCATCGCTCTGTAAGCTGGTAAGCTGCTGATGTTTCTCCGGTGAAAGGTCCGACCACACTTCATCCATCAATAGCTTTACTTCATCTTCGCTGGAAGATTTGCGGATCAGCATCATCAGTTCTTCCAACTCATGCTCTGAACATGTTTCATCTATGTAGCGCTGAAATAAAATCTTTAAACGTGAATCTGGCATAAAGTATAAACTTAACAGGATCGGATCAGATCCGATTCTTTAATACGACACCACATTTAAGACAACTAAGGGTTTAAAAAGGAGTAGTCAGAAATTAAATAATTTGAAATTTATTTTTTGAAGATCAGAATAGAATTGATTTTTTGAAATAGTCGCGGATAGATCGGAGCGCCTGTTGCATGTGTGTTTTTACAGTAAGGTGAGATATCTGGAGCCTTTCAGCCACCTCATCATATTTCAATCCTTCATGATAGCACATTTTATAGACTAACTGCTGCTGGGGTGATAGCTTGTCTACAGCTTGATTAAGATCATCATAATATGCTGACTGACCTGAAGGTTGAAGTTTTCGATTTTCGTCTGCATAATGAGCCTTCGATTTAACTTCAACAGCAATGCGTTTTAAAACATTAAAAGTATGATTTCTCGTAATGGTATAGAGATAAGATGAGAAGTAATCAATGGATGTTAAAGACATCCTGTTCACCCATATCTTGATAAATACTTCCTGAACAATTTCTTCAGAAAGATTTTTTGACCTGGTGAGCTTTAAGGCATAGCAATAAACCTTGTTTGAATAATTCCTAAAAATCAGACCAAAGGCTTCAGCATCGCTTAATGCGATACGATCCAGCAAAGATTTTATAGCATCTCTTTCCAGAATGTTAAAAGTTTAGGTTAACTATTAGGTAGCTTAAGCCTAAGGTAATGAAAACATGGTGACAGTACAATGGCTTCTTAAGGCATATTCAAAATTTAAAACTGATTTTATTGAATTTTGCTATCGCAATCCGTTGCATGGATTGGTGTTTTTGGAATAATATTTCGTTTTGGTTCGTCCTATTGTTAATCTCGTCTTGAGTTCAGATCGATTTTTAAATAAAATATTGGAGGTATTACATTCATGGATTGGGTGCTTTGCCCTTGACAATTTTTTGAGGCCATCAGACCAGATTTTAGATAGAAAGAGACTGTATTTTTCTTCTACATTGTAGTCCGATTACGAAATTATTATCGAAATTAATGCGTGCTTTTGACTAAAAGGATTCGTCTGTTTTCGCGATACAAAGCGCTCATTTGGCTCTGTGTGTTCGTGGTGTTATGGCCTGCCAATAGTGCAACTGGCCAGCAATTGATTGCTCATCAGAAATTTGTCCATAGTACCACATTCACCACAGAAGTTGGATTATCACAAAACAATGTCTCGTGTGTACTCAAAGACACGGATGGCTTTATGTGGATAGGTACTTCAGACGGTCTCAATCGATTTGATGGTTACTCTTTTATTCACTTCACTCATTCTGGTAAGGATTCTTCAAGCCTGAGCAATGATGTAATTCGAAATCTATTGCTCGATAGTAAAGGAAGGCTGTGGATAGGAACATACAACGGCCTCAATCTTTTTGATAGCGAGAAGGAGACCTTCCAAAAGTTTCTCAAAAATCCAACGAATGAAAAAACCCTCAGCCAGAATACAATTCAGTGTCTCATCGAAGATAAAAACCATCAGCTTTGGGTTGGCACCTATGGCGGACTAAATAAGATTGACCTTGAGACTTTTGAAATAACACATTACTATCACAATGAAGATGGAACAGGGCTGCCAAGCAACGCCGTTAACGCTTTGCTGGAAGACAGGAATGGAAAAATCTGGGTTTGTACGGGCAAAGGTATTTGTATTATAGGCCCTAAAGGAATAGAAAAAACAATACCACAGAGCAACAAGCCCGATGGTTTGCCCCCTGATCTTGTTGTGTCCATTGTTCAGGATTCTTCTGGTGGAATATTCCTGGGAACAAATGGTAGTGGTGTAGTGAAACTGGAAAATGAAGCAGATGAAACATTCGAACATTTTCAACATAGTGCAACAGATAAATCGACTTTAGCCAGCAACATTATTGCTACACTTTGTTTAGATCGAAAGGGCAAGCTCCTGGTTGGCACGGATGGTGCAGGTCTGTTTCAACATGAAGGTGGAGGAGTGTTTACCCAAATTCTTAGCAGTGAAAATAAGACTCTTGACAACGGGGGTATCCATGAGATCTATCCTGATGAACAAAATAATTATTGGCTTGGTCTTTATGGCGCAGGCCTCACATTCGTGCCGGTAGATCATAGACGTTTTGACTATTATCAATTTTTTGATGCAAACATGGAACGTCTTGGTAAAAACTCGATTCTTGCTATTGCCGAAGATCATGATCAGAAAATATGGATCGGAACAGATGGTGCAGGATTATACAAGTTTGACCCCGTAACCAAAAACTTTACGTCTTACCTGCACTCTCCTGAAAACAAAAGCAGTATAAGTACCAACGTTGTTAAATCATTACTCGTGGATGAAAAAAACAATTTATACATAGGCACATACGCAGGTGGATTGAATTATTTTGATACGAAGGCAAATACTTTCCACCGGTATCTTCATGACCCTAACAATCCTAATAGTATAATAACAAATCACGTCTGGTCGCTTTTACAAGACACGAACAAACGAATTTATGTAGGCCAGTTGGGAGGCTTGAATGAATTTCTACCGGATAGCAAAACATTTAAAACACTTACCATTACAGGAGGACCTGTTATAACATCATACACGGCATCTATTTTCAGTATGGTTGAAGACAGGCAAGGAAACATCTGGATGGGAACGAGGCTGGCGG
>DATCRE010000066.1:0-3103 GCA_036569145.1 Cyclobacteriaceae bacterium | reverse complement strand
ACGCTGTAAAAAAGCAATCAAAAGTTTTTAAAAGCATTCTGAAACTCGACAAGAACTTTCACATCTATATTCACGGCAACAAAGACCTCATCGAGCAAGGCGTTGAAAAAGATGGAAGAAAATATTACAAGATCTATTTCGAAAAAGAGAGCTAAAACTTTAGCTATGAGCTGTGAGCTTCGAGATCATCACTAGTGACTCACAGCTCGAAACTCGCAGCTATTTTCAAGCTATTTCTTCATATACATATAATCGAGCGTAACATCAAGCATGGCTTTCAGGCCTGTGAGCATTCCACGTTCGTCAATCATAAAATCAGGAGTATGATGTGATGGCGCTTTGTCTACATCAACATCAGGCGGACACGCTCCTACGAAGAAGAATATGCCGGGTACTTTCTCTTGGTAGAATGCAAAATCTTCTGCGCCAGTTTGTGCATTAATCTTAATAACATTATTTGTTCCTGCTGCTCGCTGTAAACTGGCAACCATCTTCTCTGTAAGTGCAGGATCATTGTAAGTTACTGGTGTTTTCGGATCGAATGTTACTTCAGCAACGGCACCAGAGCTTTCTGCAATTTTAGTTGCTGTGAGTTTTATCTTTTCAAAAATCTTATCGCGCATATCACGGTCTAATGTTCGTATTGTGCCTGCCATCACGGCTTCTTCTGGTATAATGTTTTCACGAATGCCGGCATTTATTCTTCCTACTGTAATAACAGCCGCTTCTTTTGTCAACTCAGTTTGCCTGCTGATAATAGTTTGCAGTCCATTGATAATTTGAGCAGAAACAACAATAGGATCAATACCCATCCATGGTGCTGCACCGTGCGATTGTTTTCCTTTCACTTTAATAGTAAACCAATCCGAGGCAGCCATAAAACCTGCAGGTTTATATTCAATTGTACCTAGCTTAGACATACAACGAATGTGCAAACCAAAAATAACATCAACATCATCTAAATAACCTTCTTTAACAACTAGCCCTGCTCCTCCATCTTCACCTTGTGGTGGACCTTCTTCTGCCGGTTGAAAAATAAATTTGATGGTGCCTTTTAAATCATTTTTATTTTTTGCCAGAATCTCTGCGGCACCCATCAGAATAGCGACGTGCGTATCATGTCCGCAGGCATGCATTACACCGGTTTCTTTCTCATTAAAAATTGCTTTCTCTTTCGATGCAAAAGGCAGACTATTTCTTTCTGTCACAGGCAATGCATCCATATCGGCACGTAAGGCAATAGTAGGTCCTGGCTTGGCTCCTTTTAAAATTCCTACTACACCAGTATGAGCAACACCAGTTTTTATTTCTATACCTAATGATTTTAAATGCTCTGCAACTTTGGCAGCAGTCTTAAATTCACGATTGGATAATTCCGGATGCTCATGAAAATCTCTTCGCCACTCGATCACTTTTGGCTCAAGTGCAACAGCCATTTTATCAACCTTAGTTTGTAAGGTAGGATTAACCTGGGCATTTATTAAAAATGTGATGTTGATCAGAAGAAAAAATAAGTAAGCTTTTCTCATAAGATAACAGTTTAATGATAACAACAACTTCGATGTTGCGGGGAACCAAATTCCACTAACTTTATTGCATGAAAGATACTGCAAGAACTATTATTTGCATAACCATTCACAGAATCATTACCCCATGGATTGGATAAAATTATTTTCGACAGAGGCTGAAGCCAGGGAGAAAATTTTACCCGACAAGCCACAACTCGTCATTCTTTATGGAACTCGAATCTGTCTGACTCAGCATCAACATAAGTTTTATGCGGTGCAGGATGCTTGCACTCATAGTGGGATGTCATTAAGCAAAGGAACAGTCAATTTTTTGGGCGAGATCATCTGTCCGCTTCACAACTATCAATTCGATCTTCAGTCAGGACGCGAGTGTAATTCGCGTTCACGCGATTTAAAAACATTTCCCGTTAAGATAGACGAATCCGGATTTTTCATTGGCATTTGAAATACAATCGTTCTATTTTCGTTTTCCTTAAAACATATTCATGGCGAAGCTTTTTGGTTTCATACTTCTTTTCTTATCAGCTGCTATCAATTCATTGGCACAATCTTCCGATGAAGAGATTGCATTCTTTAGTCGTATGACAGCAGGTTCTGGCTTGCCAGCAAAGCTTTTAGATACACGCTCCGTTATTTTCTACAGCTACACGATGACAAGCATAGAGTTGGATAAAATCCAGCAATCTTGTCAACGCACAGGTATCGACCCGATTGTTTATTTTGAAACTGATGAATTACTGGCTGGAAAGGACGTGAGTGTTGCTATGGCCCGATACCTGAACAAACGTGATATAACCAACCTCATATTCTTTCTTAAAAATGAAAAAGGTTACAAAGCCTACATTACTGAATATAATACAAAGGAAACTATGGTTGAACAAAACCAATACGCATGGATTGGTGAGGACGCGTCGTTGTCAGAATTGTTACTTAAAATTTACAGGGCTGCAGGCGGTGGATTGAAGAGACTAAATATGCTTATTAACGATGTGCCTGAGACAGATATTGAAATAAATCCAATTGATGGCAGAAGGTCCGACTTCTTTGCTATTGATTTAAAAGTTGATGAACTCGCTGTGCCTAAAACGGGAAACGCCGCGATGGATAAAGCGCTAGAAGAAACTTTCAGTGCTTATCCATTCAAATATAAATTAACAGAGCCCGGACTTTCAGAAGCAACACTACGCAAAAACGGATCGCTTTATGTATTATGCTTTGTTCACACTCGCGGATCAGTTGCTAAAAAATTATTAGGATATGATATGAGCAAGTCAGAAAGTGCAATAGCATCAATCACATACCCTGATGGCAGTGAAGCTCAATTGAAAAACATTCCATCGCAGACACCAGTCTACAAATTCTACTTCAAGCATATTGATTCTGGTAATGTTTTTCTGGGAACGAAGTGGGATGCTGATACAACCTGGGAACAAGCTCTGAAAAATCAATACCGTGCTTTTAAGGCTGAGTTGAAATTCTGAATTAATTTTTCAGTTCAAAGTTTCAGGTTTAGCAATACCTTGAAACTTTGAACCTTGAACTATAAATCATCAAAGCTTGGAGTGATTCAACTC
>DATCRE010000065.1:0-3916 GCA_036569145.1 Cyclobacteriaceae bacterium | reverse complement strand
CTCAATATCACTCCTCGAAAGATTTTTAACGAAGCCTGCATCCTCCTGGATCAGATCGTCGGCAAGCATTTGTTTTCTTTCTTGTAGCTGTAGAATTTTTTCTTCAACCGTATCTTTACAAATCATTTTATAAGCAAACACTTTTCGTGTCTGACCAATACGATGGGCACGGTCTATAGCTTGTTGTTCTGCAGCGGGATTCCACCATGGATCTACGAGGTAAACGTAATCGGCAACGGTAAGATTAAGACCTACACCACCGGCTTTTAATGAAATAAGAAAAGCTTTAATGGAATCATCTTCCTGAAAGGTTGTAACTTGTTCACGACGTTTTTCAAGTGAAGTGCTTCCATCAAGATAACAATGCTTTATTCCAACATCATTAAAAGCATCGCGAATGATGCGAAGCATTTCAGTAAATTGAGAGAAGACCAGAAGCTTATTGATACCCGTATTTTCCTGTACTTCTCTTATCAGTTCTTCAATCTTGACAGAGCTAGTTACGTTATGTGTTTTATCGCTTAACAAAGCAGGATGGTCACATAACTGTCTGAGGCGTAACAAACCTTCCAACACATAAATACCAGACTTGCCAATACCTTCTTCGTCAATGCGCTTGAGAAGTTTGCCCCGGTAATTGTCTCTGTATTCATTGTACAATCTGCGTTGTTCAGGCTCCATTGTACACCATAGAACTGTTACCGTTTTGTCAGGTAGATCTTTTGCTACCTGCTCTTTAGTACGTCGTAATGTAAACGGATGAATGAGACGCTTTAGATACTGTGTTTTTTCCTTGCTGCCATATTTATCTATTGGTGTAGCAAACTCTCGATTAAAGAATTCACGATTGCCTAATAGTCCGGGATTAAGAAAGTTAAATTGTGCGAACAGATCGGATGTGTTATTCTGTACAGGTGTACCACTCAGAATTATTCTGTTTACAGAATTTAGTTTGTTAACGGCTCGTGTTACCTGAGCATCAGGATTTTTAATAGCCTGGCTCTCATCAAGGATAACATATTGAAATAAATAACCTGTAAGATTCTCCTGATCATTTCTAACAACACCATACGTTGTTACTACTACATCATATTCTGCAAAGTGTGTTTCAGTAAACTCACGCTGTAGTCCATAGTAGGTATGGAATTTAAGTGTGGGACTGAATTTTTTAATTTCATTTTCCCAGTTAAAAATCAAAGATGTAGGACACACTACCAATTGTGTGCTGCCAGGATATTTCTCTTTTACAAACTGAAGAAATGAAATGGTTTGTAATGTTTTACCTAACCCCATATCATCGGCCAGGCAGCCACCATATCCTAATTCATCAAGCGCCTGCATCCAATGAAAACCAGAAAGCTGGTAAGGACGAAGTGTAGCTTTTATTTCAGATGACAGTTCTGTTTTTTGTATGGAGTCATACTGAAGCAGCTTTTCTTTTCGTAGAGCAATGTCTTGTTGTACCGTAGCGCCATCAACTTTTTCGAGAATGTCGTCCAACAGTGTGTAGTGAAGCTTGCTTACTTTCAACGTACCATTGTCCTCTGTACTGGTACGAAGCAATAAACTGTATTGACTTATCCATTCATCGGGTATATGACCAAGCGTGCCATCTTCGAGCATGATGGTGTCTTGCTGATTAAGAATGGCTTTTCTTATTTCTTTGAGGCTTACATTCTGATCACCCCAATGGATAGTAACTTTTAAATCAAACCAGTCTGTGTTGACAGAAGCCTGAATATCGAAACGAGGAATGTTGGTGTTGTATCTGAATTTTTTAAGCTCCTGTAATCCACGAACGGCATAGCCAAGATCTTGCACCTTGCGCATCATGGTTATGAACCAACCTGCTTTCATCACATCTGCAAACGGCAAATAGTAGTATTGATTATTGCGTTGCTTTGAAAAAGATGGATGCAGCGTTCGCAGGTATTCGTAGAGCTTTAATTCTTCTGGCTTGTTTCGGTTAATGATTTTTAGTTTGCCCTCAGTCTCATCCAACGTTGTGTCTTCATCACCATAATCAAGCACCACATCATCATACGAAAATTGTGGACGTATCATGAGATTGCTTTCGTTGAGCTCCGTTAGAAATACACGAGGTTGTGGTTCCGGATAAACGTTTTCAATTTTTAATTTCTCGCTGATGGTTACGGTGTAACGTTCCATCCATGGCATCACCAGTTTAAGAACTTCTTTTTTCAACGAAAGCGGATAGGAGAGTGCCCCATTTTTAAACTGATCAATAATGGCTAATGCTTCTGCACCTGGTGGCAGATAAATTGTGCCTTCATTCTCCAGGAGAAATCCACCCCAGAGATTAAGCCTTGCTTCATTGCCATCGAGATGAATAATCATCTTCACGAAAATTAACTTGCCATCCGTGTCAACATTGAAACTTAGTTTGGCGGGTTCTTTTCCGAGCTTTAATGATTTTAAATTACTTTCAATGAAACGCCCGCTCCGAAGAAGATAAACATTTGGAGATTCACGTAATGTCGGCCAGAGGTTACTCAACAGATCAACATAATGTTTTCGCAGGTTGGTAAGTTCTTTTGCAGAAACATGTGCCCAGCTACCCGAGTGATTACGAATGAACCGGTTGCCGGTTTTAGTCATCCATAGCAGAAGCTGGTTATCTGAAAACTCAAGAAATGCTTTATAGGTTGAGTCGTCAAGGGGTTGCAAATAAGCAAGACCTCGTTCAGCCTGTAAAGAAATTCGTTTGAACTCTGTCAGCTTTTCTTTCTTATAAACAAGCAAAGGTTCAAGGTCAAACCGTGTTGATTTGCCTGAAGCAAAATTGAATAAGAACCCAATCTCATAATCGACAACAGTACCTGCAGGCAGGGTAGGTCTTTTATCTTGCTTCCACTCAATTTTCTCTTCTTCAAAAAGATTCATTAACCTGTAGAATGATTAAATAAAAAATAGAAAAATAGTTGCAAAAAACATGAATGGTAGAATGCTTCTATTATTTTTTAAATCGCTGTTTTTACGATAAAAAAAGACCACATATTTCTATGCAGTCCTTGTGCGGGCAAATATACTAAAGTTGAACAATAGAGTTATGAAGGGGATAAAAAATCCTTCCGTACAAGTTTCTCTGGTAAAATTGTCGATTATATCTTATATATGAATTTATGAGCCTGCTGGTTAGCAGGTTGCAGCTAAATCATGCGCATATTATCATACAAATTTTAATATTGAAATAAATGAATGGTATCACGTTTATCGCATTCAGGAGAATAGGCATAGTTATTCCTGTTTTAATTTTCCTGATTAGTTGTTCGAAAAAGCAAGACACAGGATGGCGTGTATATGGTGGTAATTCAGAAGCAACACGATTTACCGTTTTAGATCAGATTAACAAATCAAATGTAAAGGATCTGCAGGTAGCATGGACGTATCGCACAGGAGACAATGATACAAGCAGTGCAGAGATACAATGCAATCCTATTGTTGTTAATGGCATCATGTATGTAACATCACCAAAGCTAAAGTTAATTGCATTGGATGCTGCTACTGGCAAAGAGCTGTGGAAGTTTGATCCATTTGAAAATATGAAATCTTCTGTTCATGCCAATCGTGGTGTTGTGTATTGGGAGTCGGGTGAAGATAAACGCATTTTATATTCAGCAGGTAGTCACCTGCTTGCTATTAACGCGCTGACTGGAAAACCTGTTGACCAATTTGGCGAGCATGGTGCAATAGATCTTCATGAAGGACTGGATGCTGATGTGAAAGATCTTTTTGTTATAGCTACAACACCAGGTATAGTTTATCATGATTTATTAATTCTCGGAAGTCGTGTGTCTGAGAATTCTGATGCTGCTCCAGGACATATTCGTGCATTTGATATTCGCACAGGAAAACGGCAATGGATTTTTCATACCATACCAAAAGCAGGAGAAGC
>DATCRE010000064.1:0-2896 GCA_036569145.1 Cyclobacteriaceae bacterium | reverse complement strand
GTATGGAACACACCTTCTTTACCCACAAGTTCGTAAGTATGCGCACCGAAGTAATCGCGTTGTGCCTGGATAAGATTTGATGGCATTTTCTCGCTGCGGAAAGCATCGAAATAACTTAGCGATGCGCTGTGTGCCGGAATGGCAATACCTGAAGCGGCTGTTAATGAAACTACCTGGCGAACACCTTTTATGATGCTGTTAACTTTGTGCGCAATACTTTCATCCAATAACAAATGAGGAAGTGTGTTGTCTTTCTTGTATGCCTGATACATATCTTCGAGGAATGCGGAACGAATGATACATCCACCGCGCCACACCAGGGCAATGCCATCCATCTTTAAACCATAACCGTATTCTTTTGATGCCTGTGCCAGCAAGTGCATGCCTTGCGCATAAGCAATGATGGTAGAGAAATATAATGCTTCTTCTAGTGATTGAATAAATTTCTCCTGATCAACATCTAATTTAAGCGCGCCATCTTTGTACAAGGTTGAAGCCTTTACACGGGATTCTTTATATTTGGAAAGATCGCGCATCGATACTGCTGTATCAATGGCTGTTACCGGCAATTGCAAGTCCATTGCTACTTGCGATGTCCATTTACCAGTACCTTTAGACTTAGCTTCGTCTTTGATGTCATTCAACAATAAATGATTTGAGCCCGGTTGTTTGTAAGCGAAGATATCGCGTGTGATTTCTACGAGGAATGATTGAAGTCTTCCTTCATTCCATTTTGTAAAGATAGAATGAATCTGATCGCCATTAAGGCCAAGACCTTTCTGCATTACTTCATACGTTTCTGAAAGCAATTGCATGATGGCATATTCAATACCATTATGAACCATTTTCACAAAGTTACCTGCAGAGCCCGCACCAATATAGGCCACGCAAGGTTCGCCTTTTACTTTTGCAGCAACGGATTCGAATATATGTTTTACTACTTTATAAGCTTCCTGATCGCCACCTGGCATCATGCTTGGTCCTTTTCTGGCGCCTTCTTCACCACCGGAAATTCCCATACCGAAGAAGTGAAGACCTTTTGATCTTAGCTCTTCAATACGTCTGTTGGTATCGCTGAAATGTGAGTTACCACCATCAATGAGCAAATCTCCTTGTTCTAACAAAGGTGAAATTTCAGCTATTACGTTATCAACTATTTTACCAGCAGGCACGAGCATCATTACCGCGCGTGGTTTCTCCAAGCTGTTTACAAATTCACGCAGCGATGTAAATCCTTTCGCTACACCTTTACCAGCTTCCTTTTCAAGTTGTGCTACCTTATCAGCATCTTTATCATAGCCGGCTACTTTAAAACCGTGATCTGACATGTTTAGCAGGAGATTACGACCCATCGTACCAAGGCCGATCATTCCGAAAGTGTAATTTTCAACTTGCATTTCTTTAATTTTATAGGGTTAATTCAATAATGGGGGTAAAATTAGTCATGCTTTTCTAATTCCTGAACTTTATTTAATCTTCTTTGGTGTCTTTCTGCCCCTGTAAATGTAGAATTAAGAAATGCCAGAACGAGTTCCTTTGCTGCTTCATCGCCGGTTACGCGGCCTCCCAGGCATATCAGGTTCATATCGTCGTCCTCTACGCCCTGGTGGGCAGAGAAATTCTCGTGAATCAAAGCGGCCCTCACTCCTGTTATTTTATTCGCTGCAATGGATGCACCAACGCCGCTGCCACAAATAGCAATGCCACGTTCTACCTCCTTGGTAGCAACAGCTTTACCTAACGGGATTACGAAATCAGGATAGTCATCTGCAGGATCAGGAACAGTGGCACCAAAATCTTTTACCTCGTACCCCCTGGCTTTCAGAAAGGCAACAATAGTTTGCTTGAGCTGATAGCCGCCGTGATCTGCTGCAATTCCGATTTTCATAGCTGATGTGAGATGATATTTTAAACAGTTTTAGGATAAAAAGATGTAACCGAATAGTTATCTTCTTTATGCCAGAGCTTTGCGCCACCGCGTATACCCAAACGGTTACTGGCTATTATAATGTTATCTTCTAAGCTAAAGTTCAATTTTCGTGAATTTCCACCGCTGATATAAAGGCGATCGTAGTTAAACACTGTCTTGAGAATTTCAATCACCTTACGTATGCGTTTGTTCCAGCGTTCATCACCAATATCTTCACGGGCGTGGTTGCCCACATAAGCATCATAATCGACATTCTTTTTTATGGGATGATGGGCGATTTCAAAATGCGGGATAAGATTTCCATCGATCAATATAGCTGTTCCAAAGCCGGTGCCCAGGGTAATAACAATTTCAAGACCTTGACCGCTGACAACACCAAGGCCTTGAAGGTCAGCATCGTTAAGAAGTCGTAAAGGTTTTTGCATTTTTTCAACCAATAGTTTTGCAAACTCTACTCCTGCCCATTTCTCTGTGCCTAAGTTTGGTGCTGTATGAACAATGCCTCCTTTAACATAGCCAGGAAAGCCAACCGATATTTTATCATAAGGTTCGAAGCTTTTGGTTAATGTTAAAATTGCCTGAATTATGTCGGCTGGCTTACCACTTGCTGGTGTTTCAATTTTGTCATATTCCATCAGCATGTTACCGTCAGGAGCCAGTATGGTTGCTTTTATCCGCGATCCTCCAATGTCAATCGCTAAAATTCTTTCGTGAGCTTCTGGTGGCTGCATACTTGAATAATTTGGTTCTGATTAAATTATAAAGAAGGATTGTTATTTACTAATTATCCGATAATAGTTATTTGTCGATGATCAATGGACCATGGACTATGGACTATAACTAATTCAAAGGCAATGAAAAATAAAACCTTGAACCTTTGCCAGGTTCACTTTCCACGCCCATACGTCCGCCGTTCTTCTCGATAAATTCTTTGCAGAGAATCAGTCCAAGACCTGTACCTTTTTC
>DATCRE010000063.1:0-4728 GCA_036569145.1 Cyclobacteriaceae bacterium | reverse complement strand
GATTTATTCTGCTACTCCATCCGAAAGATTATTGGATCATATACCGCAGTATTGGGTGGATTAGATCAGCTAATATTTTCAGGTGGCATTGGCGTTAACTCCCCGCAAATACGATTACGCATTTGTGAGAATCTGCAATTTCTTGGTATAAAATTGAATGCAAAAAGAAACAATGAGAACAGCGCCATTATCTCAGAAGAAGGAGAGAAAGTAGAGGTAAGAGTTATAAATACTAATGAAGAATTAATGATGGCCAGGTTAATTGTGCAACATGAAAGTATAAAAGCAGAACTTCGATGAGTGCAACAGAATTAATTAATACAACACTATCTCCAGAGCTACTGCATAAAATGGATGCGTATTGGAGAGCTGCAAACTATTTATCTGTAGGTCAGATCTATCTTTGCGATAATCCACTATTGAAAGAACCCCTAACGTTAAAACATATTAAGCCTCGGCTTCTGGGACATTGGGGAACAACGCCTGGCTTAAATTTCATTTACGTTCATCTCAACAGAATTATAATTGAGAATGATTTGAATGTGATATATATTACCGGCCCCGGACATGGTGGGCCTGGTCTTGTTGCAAATACATATCTTGAAGGTACTTATACCGAGTTATATCCCGAGATAGAAAGAAATGAAAACGGAATCAAAAAATTGTTCAAACAGTTTTCGTTTCCTGGTGGCATTCCTAGTCACGTGGCTCCTGAAATTCCTGGTTCAATAAATGAAGGTGGTGAATTGGGTTATTCTCTTGTGCATGCTTTCGGCGCTGTGTTCGACAATCCTGATCTCATTGCAGTTTGTGTGGTTGGCGATGGAGAAGCAGAAACAGGTCCGCTAGCTGCCAGTTGGCATTCAAATAAATTTCTCAATCCAGTTCACGATGGTGCAGTAATTCCAATACTTCACCTCAATGGCTATAAAATAGCAAACCCATCTATACTTGATCGTATTTCCAAAACAGAATTACAAGAGCTTTTCTCAGGTTATGGTTACAAACCTTATATGGTTGAAGGTGATAATCCAGCCATTGTTCACAAGCTCATGGCCGAAACACTTGATAGAGTAGTAGAAGAAATACAGGATATTCAGAAAGATGTGCGAACAAATGGTTTTTCAAAAAGACCTCAGTGGCCCATGATAATTTTTAAAACACCGAAAGGATGGACGGGTCCTGAGTATGTAGATGGTGAACAAATAGAAGGTACGTGGCGATCACACCAGGTTCCTGTAGAAGAGTTAGCTACCAGGCCTGATCATATTAAAATACTTGAAACATGGTTGAAGAGTTATAAACCTGAAGAGTTGTTCGATGAAGACGGAAGATTAGTACAAGAACTTGAAGAGCTTTCTCCAAAAGGAGAAAGCAGAATGTCTGCTAATCCTCATACTAATGGTGGCTTGTTGCTTCAGGATCTCAGGATGCCTGAATTCAGAAAGCATGCTGTTGAAGTTACACCAGGTGTAACCCAAGCACAATCAACGTCAGTGATGGGAGAATTTATGCGCGAAGTAATTCGAGAGAATTGGGAGGCAAGAAATTTTAGAATGTTTGGCCCTGATGAAACTTCATCAAATAAATTATCTCGTGTGTTTGATATAACGGATAGAACTTCTACAGGTGAAATATTGCCAGGCGACGAGAATATTTCACCTAATGGCAGAGTGATGGAAGTTTTGAGTGAGCATTTATGCCAGGGTTGGCTTGAAGGATATTTGCTGACAGGCAGGCATGGATTGTTCTCCTGTTATGAAGCTTTTATTCATGTTATTGATTCTATGTTTAATCAACATGCCAAGTGGTTAAAAACATGTAATGCTATTCGCTGGCGTGAACCTATTGCTTCATTAAATTATTTACTCACATCGCATGTATGGAGGCAGGATCATAATGGTAACAGCCATCAAGATCCGGGTTTTCTTGATCTGGCTGCAAATAAAACAGCAGAAGTAATTCGAATCTATCTTCCACCTGATGCCAATACATTACTGGCAGTAACAGATCATTGTCTTCGAAGCAGAAATTACATAAATGTTATTGTTGCCGGAAAGCAGCCAGAGTTGCAATGGCTCCCGATAGAAGATGCTGTTAACCATTGTGCTGCAGGAATGGGAATATGGAAATGGGCCAGCAATGATCAGGGTCATGAACCTGATGTTGTAATGGCTTGTGCTGGCGATGTGCCCACGTTAGAAATTCTTGCTGCAGTGAAATTGCTTAACGATTATTTACCTGAATTGAAAATACGAGTAGTAAATGTAGTTGACTTGATGTGCCTGCAACCTCAAAATGAACATCCTCATGGCTGGAGCGATGATGACTTCGATAATCTCTTTACAAAAAATAAGCCTGTTATTTTTGGATTTCATGGATATCCAACGCTTATCCATAGACTTACATACAAGCGAAATAATCATCATAATTTTCATGTCCGTGGCTATGTGGGCGAGGGAACTACAACAACACCTTTTGATATGGTAGTATTAAACAGGCTTGACAGATATCACCTGGCGCAGGAAGTTATCGACCGCCTGCCATCATCTGGAGAAAATGGTCGGTTTTTTAAACAGTTTCTGGATGAAAAATTAACAGATCACAGACGTTACATTGAAGCACATGGGATCGACCCTCCGGAGATAAAAGATTGGAAATGGTTTGTTCAGGATGATTTTATAACAGTTTAATTTTTGTTGATATGAATTTTCAAAAGCTACCTGTGCTTGTTAATAATAACATTCATGTTATTGTTGAAACAACGAAAGGCAGCAGTGTTAAATATGGATACGATTCTAAAGTAGAGGCTATGGAAGTGAGACATATTCTTACAAATGGTTCAGCCTTTCCGTTCAATTTTGGTTTTATTCCGCTTACTGTTGCCGAAGATGGAGATCCGTTAGATGTAATCATCGTAAGTGACCTTCCGTTTACCATGGGCGTTTTGGTTAAGTGCCGGGTTATTGGAGCATTTTTAGCTAAACAGGAAAAGGATGGAGAATTGATTAGAAATGATCGTATAGTAGCAGTACCGGTAGCCGATAAAACCTTAGATTACATAACAGCAATGGAAGATCTGAATGAATCTTATCTGAAGAAGATTGAAAATTTCTTTGTGTCATATAACAAAGCAAGAAATGTGAAATTTATTCCCACTATCCGGTTGGAGTCATCTAAAGCTATGCAACTTATTAATAAGCATGTTAAGGAAGTATTTTATCTGTAGAGAAAAATGGATGACTTGCGAATTTATTCTACACTTTTTACAATCAACATTAACCAGACCATTCCAAACACAAAATTTATTTAGGAACGATTATTTCTTTTGATTCAAAATATTATAAACCGTGAACCTATATGATTAATGTTTATTGCCTTAGAGAATGGCTCGTTGTTTTTCTACTAACAGGAATTGCTCTTAATACATTCGCCCAACAAAACATTCGCAATTCTTTTTCCAGTTCGGTGCGTAAGGCTACTTTCGGCGTTAAGGGTGGTTTGAATTTTTCTAATTTGTATGTTAATTTCATCAAAGCCGAAAATATTAAGACCAGTTGTAACGCAGGTTTTTTTGCAAAGCTTCCCTTAACACAAAAGCTTTTTTTTCAACCAGAAATCCTGTACACTTCTAAAGGTACCAGGGTAGATTACCATAATACTACTGATGACTCAGGGACATATAGATTTAACTTTCACTATGTAGAGCTACCACTTTTAATGACAATTCATGTCAGATCATATCTTAGTTTCAGTGCCGGTGGTTATCTTGGATTTCTTACTTCAGCCTATGTCACTAAAATGAATGATGACTGCACAGTGAAAAATACGAGCAACATTAAGCCGTCTGATATTCACCGCCTGGATAATGGCGCTGTAGGTGGAATTAACTTTCATCATGAAAAATTGATGATTGGTTTGCGATATGAATTAGGTCTTCGCGCTATTGGTTATACAAGTGATGTTTCAAATAAAATTGCTCCTTCATCTAAAAACAATACAGCCTCTGTATTTATTGGAGTGAATTTTTAGTAAGTCAAAAAAGTATTTTTTGCCATAATTATATTCTGTTATCTTTAGAGTGTAGAACTTCCTCTACACTTTAAATATCCCAATGCACGTATTTAAAAGTTACCTAAGTTTTAGGTTGTAAATTTATTTTACATGTAGAATGTGTGGAATTATATTTATGCCCAAGCTTAGAAACAACCCTATGTTGCTTAAACTGGATATCGTAAACCTATCAAATGGTGAGCAAGATCTCACCAGATTTCGTGTAATCATTTCTAAAGGAGCTCACTTGATTAATACAAGACTTGAGTTGCTTGAAAATCTCCCTCGTAATTTTAGAGTGAAAGAATTTATCGCCATAACACAGCAATCCTTAAACGAATGGATTCTGGTTGAATCTTCTCAGAAGAACTAATCAGTTCAGGTTAATAATTAGCCTTTTGCTTTTCGCGTATCTCATTAATTTTATCGAGATGAGTTTGGATAACGGGCAGATTATTTTTTGCAAAAGTAATAATCTCTTTATCTTTTAAATCGCTTGTTCCCTCAAACAGTTTGAGATCGCGACTATGATCGATGCGCATCATTCTAACGAATTTTTTATCAAAGGCCTTTCCATACTCGTCAATCAATTCATCAGTTCCTTGTATCTTTTGCTGCCTTATTGTTGAAGGCAATGTAACTTGTTTTTTCTCTGCTATATCTTTTATTTCTTTT
>DATCRE010000062.1:0-10020 GCA_036569145.1 Cyclobacteriaceae bacterium | reverse complement strand
TATCTGTTCCGTCCATCACCTTAGCTAAAACAGTTGAAACAAATGGAATGGTTGTTTTTTGAGGAGCTATATCTTGCAGCTGACTGCGCAAAGAATCTTTTAGTGGATCCATTTGCGGACTGTGAGAAGCCACATCTACTTTTACTAGCTTGCAAAATAAATTTCTGCCTTCAAGCTCTGCCAAAACTTTATCAATGGATTCTTTGTCGCCCGCCAATACAGTTGATTTAGGACTGTTATTCACGGCTACTGAAAGTTTGCCCGGATAAGTGCTTGCTACTTTCTCAGCCTCCTCACGGTTTAATTCCGTTACTGCCATAGCACCACCCTTTCCGCTTACTGTTTTCATCAGAAGGCTTCGGGTACAAATTATCTTGGCTGCATCATTTAATGTAAGTGCTCCTGAAATATACGCTGCTGCTACCTCACCCATACTATGTCCTACTACTGCCTGTGGAGCAATTCCCCATGACATCCATAGCTTCGCCAGTGCAATTTGTATAGCACAGATTGTAGGCTGAATAACATTAATCTCATTCAACCTGCTTGCTTCATTTGAAGCGTTGAGCTGATCTACCAACGACCAATCTGTATAATTACGGAAGGCTGTATCACATTGAAGAATTGCTTCTCTGAATATTTTTTCCTGTGTCATTAATACACGCCCCATGCCCAGCCATTGTCCGCCCTGACCTGGAAAAACAAAAACTATTTTAGGGTTTTCGTTAACAACATTGGATGGCATTACTTCCGATTCGTCGACAATAAAATTCTGAAGACTATGAAGCAGCTGCTCACGATCATTTCCTGTAAAAAGATATCGGTATTCAAACTCAGGCCTGCGCAAGGCCGTTGAGATGCATATAGCCATTGCGGTAGCATCATCACATTGTTCTATTTGCTTTGCATAAGCACGTGCATAATCTTTTAATGCCTCTGATGATTTTGCTGACAATGGCAGGCAATAGCTGGTGCCTGATTGAGGAACACTGATCTTTTCTGCAGAACGATATTCCTCTAGTATTGCGTGTGCATTTGTTCCACCCCAGCCAAAAGAATTTATTCCCGATTTAAACGTTTCATTGTTATGCACTGGCCAGCTGCTTAGCTCCCTTTGCACTTCCAATTTCAATTCTTCGAAAGGAATATTTGCATTCGGTGTTTTGAAATTAAGATTGGGTGGCAACATTTTATGTTGCATAGCCAATGCTACTTTGATAAGGCCCGCTATCCCAGCTGTTGCTTCGGTATGACCAATGTTGGTTTTGACAGATCCAACCCGAAGTTTTGTTTCACCGCGATCTGTTCTGAAGAACTCGCCGAGTGCACGCGCTTCATTCGGGTCACCCATTTTTGTACCTGTACCATGAGCCTCCACATAATGAACATCTCCCGGTTTAATATCAGCCTCACGATATACTTTTTCCAAAAGCAATTTCTGCCCCAGAATACTTGTAGCCGGAAGTGTATCATTGAACCCATTATTATTAACCGCTGTTCCACGGATAACGGCGTAAATTTTATTTCCATCACGCTCTGCTTCCGACAATCGCTTTAGCAATAATACTCCTCCACCTTCGCCCCTTACAAAACCATCTGCATCATTATCAAATGTGCTGCACTTCCCGTTAACTGACAAGCCTCCAAACTGTGTCAGCTCAATGTATTTATCCGGATCAAGAATGTGGTTGATGCCTCCAACAACCGACATATTAATTTCATTACTGAGCAAACTCTGACAAGCCAGGTGCAAAGCTACCAGGGAAGCTGAACAACCTGTATCAATCACAAGACTTGGCCCGGTAAACCCCATGGCAAAAGATACGCGGTTGGCTACCACATTCGAAGACATTCCGACTGCTGAATGTAACGTAGCACGTGCATTTTTAGCTTTTCGATGATGCTCGAAATCAGTCCAGATATTGCCGACATAAACACCTACGTTATTCCCCTTTATTTCATTAAATGGTACAGTAGAATTCTCAATGGCTTCCCACGCTAGTTCAAGCATGAGCTTTTGCGAAGGACTCATCTCACTGGCTTCGGCCGGAGATATATTAAAGAATAAAGGATCAAAATCATGAATGGCATTTAATAATGAAGCGTGACGCTGATTGGTTTTGCGCTCTACCGACGGATCGGAGTCGTAATACTTTGAAGCATCCCAGCGCTCCCTGGGTATTTCAGTGATAGTATCTTTTCCATTCTTAAGCAATTCCCAGAATTCACTCAATGAAGAGGAGTTAGGAAAGCGGCACGACATCCCTATAATCGCGATTGATTCTTTTTTTGATTGTGTTGTGTTCATTGATATTACGTGAAGGTTTATTAAATGTATTTATCTCTTGTCATATATATGGTTCAATAAAGAATAAAACCTTACTGAAAACGAAAGAATCGTACCAAAGAAAAGAAAATCGATTGCAACCATGGGAAAATAAAAAATATTGTCACTTCAACTTATTTTAAATACGACTTATCGACGTTCTGGTTTTAAATTAAGATTCTAATATTATTGCTAACGCTATCAATCGTCAAGTTTTATCTACAATCTTACATGTAATCTGAACCAACGGACAACACTGAGCAGAATTTGAGTCTAGTTATCATAGAGTAAAAATAGATTAGTACCCCATTTAACGGTAGGTCTATATATTATTGTATTCAGGATGTTAAATAAGTAGAACGTTGATGCTCGACTGGCATTTGAAAAACTCACGTAATTACAGAAGGTAAATCCGATACTTGAACGGTTATAAATGTGTCCAAGTCGTCTGTGTGTTGTGTGTGATTGATTTATGAAAAGATTTGTTACTCAGTCTCTGTAGTTTAAGGCAGGCTTTCTATCGCCTAATAACGCTTTATATTGGTAATCGCCTTTAGAGGTGTTGAATTCTTCTTTTGCTTTTTTGATGAGATCGGGATTTGTAAATAAATCAATAGCGGTGAATGCAAGAGTTTTCGCGGCTACCATCATTCCTTTAATTCCAATATCAGTACCACCACTTGCAATGGCCTGCCAGCTGTGTGCACTTGTGCCTGGTACCCACGTAGCTGTTTCTATCCCTACCGTTGGTACAGCATAGCTCACATCGCCAACATCTGTTGAGCCCTGGTTTTTCTCTGTATGCAAAGGTTTAACTAATGTGGCAGATTTTAAATCGGGTATTGTACCTGCAAAAGTGGATTGTATATTTTTTGAAAATATAATTTCGTCGTTCGTATAATTTACACCACCTATTTTTTCCAGGTTGACCTGCATGGCGGAGGCAAGCGTTTTATTTATGAGCAAATCGTGAGTGCCTCCGATTATTTCATATTCCATCTTTGTTTCAGTACCTAACGCTGCACCATCGGCAGCTTTTACAACTCTGTCGAATATGTTTACTGTAGCAGCTCGCTCAGGATTTCTTACATAATAGTAAACTTCAGCAAACTCCGGAACAACATTGGGAGCTTTGCCTCCGTTGGTAATGACATAATGAATGCGTGTTTCTTGGGGAATGTGTTCACGCATCATGTTTACCATATAATCCATTGCCTCAACAGCATCTAAAGCAGAACGGCCTTTGTCAGGAGATGCTGATGCATGTGATGCTGTACCATAAAATCTGAACTTGGCAGATTTGTTTGCCAACGCGCTTGTATACACTATCGAATTGTTATCACCCGGATGCCAGTGCAACGCCACATCTACATCGTTGAACAAACCTTCGCGAACCATATAGACCTTTCCACTTCCACCTTCTTCTGCGGGACAACCATATACTTTAATGGTGCCTTTAATTTTCCCTTCGGCCATTAATTTTTTGATTGCCAAACCAGCAGCTACAGAACCCGTTCCAAATAGATGATGGCCGCAAGCATGTCCACTGCTTTTGTTTTCAATGGGAGTTTTCACTGGCGAATTATTTTGTGATAATCCGGGTAGTGCATCAAACTCTGCAAGGATAGCAATAACAGGTTTCCCAGCACCATACGTTGCAACAAAGGCTGTGGGAATACTGGCAACACCAGCTTCAACATTAAATCCGTTTTCTTTCAATGTGTTTTGTAACAGTGCTGAACTTTTAAATTCCTTATATCCTACCTCAGCATAATCCCAGATTGTTAACGCTATTTTTTTATAGCCATCATAGTTGGATTGAATATTTTCTGCTGCCTGAGTTTTGAAAGCATCAATTGCTTTGGCTGATGTATTGCGTTGTGCTATGCAGTGGAAATGAACAACCATTGACAATACAAACAGTATCATTAATCTCATAGCAAATTTGAATGGTGAATGTTCTTAAAAATAGAAAATATAAAAACGTCATTCATTACCATTCATGGATGAGAACTACCAGTCTAGGAATTCTTTTACTGTTGCTTTTTTATCTTCCTCAAATACATCGTCCCTCCGAGTATTGACGTTGGTGCAAACAAAAATACAGCAGCCAGTTGAGAGTAGTGATTTCCTGATGTTTTGAATAATGAGAATGCTGCAAATCCAGCCATAATTGCTGCGAGAACATAATTAATTGTCAGACTGCGGGATTTTGAAATCAACTGCGTTAAGACTCCACCAATGAAAGCGAATAAAATTCCGTAAATGATGGTTAGAATCATGAACGATGTGGAAGGATCAGCATGCGGATCAACTCCTGATAATTGAAACAACAACACAGCACTGATTACAAAAATGGCATAGCCAGCGATAACAGCTAGAATGTTTCTGAAGATATCCATATATCAAAATAGTTAACCTGAAATAATCAAATGCAACGGTAAGCTATAAACCATTCGAGGGCAAGTCGATGGCTTCTCATTTACAAGTAGCCAACGTAGTGAAAAATACTATCAAATACGTAGTCACTTCATAACCCATACCTAGTAAATATACTTACAGGCATATCCGTAAATTTAATTAACTGTATGTTATCCTTTTTAAATCTGGATTTCCTGTAAAAATTACACTATTGGTAAGGGAAGGTCTATACCGGAAAAATACTTAATAAAATCTGCCTTACCGAGATGTCATTTTATTCATATTGTTACATCTTCTTTATTTCAGTTTCCGCAGATTAACTGCCCAAAAGGCAATCTGTCCTGAATCGCCCATCAAAAGCCATTCTTTTTAATGGCAGATATTACATAACAGGGCCATAAGAAAATGAATTTTAACTCAGATTAGTCTGTAATTTTTTTTAGCTTCGGAAACCTACTTAAACCAGTACCATTATTATGAAAAAGTTACCTGCCAAGTTTCGTGGCATTCACTTTCTTTTCCTTTTTGCATGCTTACTCTTAATCTCGCCTTCCCTCTTCGGGCAAGATACGCCCCCCAAGAAAGAAAAGGCGGGTGTAAACATCATTATTACTCAATCGCCCAAGATTATTGTTAAGGTAGCGGCCGTTACCAACAATACCTGTTTCAATGAAACCAAGGGTGCTATCAATATTGAACCTAGCGGAGGATATCCTCCATACCGCTATCACTGGTCGCATGGTGATACAACGCAGGACGTTGCCGCCCTGAAGGCCGGTAAGTACCGCGTAGCCGTTTATGATGGTTTTAGCTGTAGCGATACCGTTGAAATTGAGGTTACGCAACCTCCTATGCTCGATGCCAAAGTCATTAAAACAACGGACATCCTATGCTATGGCTATAACAACGGTGAGGTAGATATTACAGTAGCCGGTGGTAAAGCCCCTTATACTTACAACTGGAGCAACGGTGCCAAAACAGAAGATATTAAAAACGTAAACTCTGGCCGCTATTCGGTTTTAATTACGGATGCAAACACCTGCCAGGAAATTATTACAGCTGACGTTATTGAGCGGCCTCTCATTGTACGATCGCTGGATGACATTCAGAATATAAAATGTAATGGCGATGCTACCGGTAGTGTAGACATTACTGTAGGAGGTGGTGTTCCACCCTATACCTATAACTGGAATAACGGTTCAACAGCAGAAGATCTTCGTAATCTGAAAGCCGGTGTGTATGAAGTAGTCGTAAAAGACTCGAAAGGTTGTACAGAAGTATCGTCTACCAAAGTTATTGAGCCCGGTGCGCTTACCATCACATTTGATGAATTGAAAAATCTGCGCTGCTTTGGCGATAAGGGCGGTGCCATAAATGTAAATGTTACGGGTGGACGAGTACCTTACAGCTACCAGTGGAGCAACGGTGCTACTACACAAGATATCACTGGTATTGTTGCCGGCGACTACACGCTTAAAATTTCAGATGTAAACGGCTGCTCCAATTCGGTTACAACAAAAATCACAGAGCCTAATGCGTTAGTTGTAAAATTACTGGAAGCTACCGATATTTTATTTAACGGAGGCAAAACAGGTGCAATTGACATTGATGTTGTTGGCGGTACTTCACCCTATAAATACAAATGGAACAATGGCAGCGACAAACAGGATATAACAGGTCTGGAAGCAGGTGCTTACTCAGTTCGTGTAACAGATGCTGCCGGTTGTGCTAAAATTCTGAATGCATCAGTAACACAACCTACACCCATGGTTGTGCGCATCGATAATGTTACGCAGATAACGTGTAACGGAAATAAAACAGGACAAATCAACGTATCAGTTGCCGGTGGTGTTACACCTTATACATTTGGATGGAGCGATGGTCAAACTACAAAAGACATTAAAGATCTTCCTGCCGGAAAATATTCTTTAACTGTAACTGATAAAAACGGACTGAAGCAAAAAGTAGAAACTACCATTACAGAACCTCCGCTCTTTAAAGGACAGGTAGTAAGCTCTACAAACATTAATTGCTTTGGTGGCAGCAATGGTTCAATTGATATAAAAGTAGAAGGTGGTGTTCAGCCCTATCGTTATCGCTGGAGCAACGGCCAGTCTAACCAGGATCTGATTAATATTCCTGCTGGCGATTACAGTGCTAAAGTTGTTGATGCCAATGGTTGCGAAATTGATCTGAAAGCAAGTGTTACTCAACCTGAACAGCTTAACCTTGCGCTTGAAAACATTACCAACATTAATTGCTTTGGTCAGAGTACAGGTTCTGTTAACCTTACTGTAACAGGAGGTGTATCGCCATACAAATACAAATGGAATACAGGCAGTGAAGTTGAAGATCTGAAAGGCGTTAAAGCTGGTGCATATCGTGTACAGGTTTTTGATAGCAAGGGTTGTTCGAACGAAACATCAACTCAGCTTACAGAGCCCAGGCCACTTGTGTTGAGTGAAGGCATTATCAAACAAGTTGATTGTAAAGGCAATAACACAGGTTCCATAAGCCTGAACGTTGCTGGTGGTGTTGCACCTTACAAATACGTGTGGAGTTCTGGCGATACAACAAAAAATCTTTCAGCCATTAAAGCAGGAGCTTATAGTCTGAAAGTATCAGATTTAAACGGATGCGTTGCTTCATATTCCAAAACCATTGTTGAACCATCCAAGTTAGTTCGCAACCTGGATGGCGTAACAAACATTCTTTGCTATGGCGATGCTAAAGGTGCAGTAAACATCAGCGTGTCTGGTGGGGTTGCGCCGTATGGCTACCGCTGGAGCAATGGTGCCAACACACAAGATCTTATTGGTGTAAAAGCAGGCAAGTATAGCGTAGTCATTAAAGATGCCAACAACTGTACTGACTCTGTAAGTGCCTCTGTAAAAGAAAACTCAGCATTAACAGCAAAAGCCAATGTTAAAAACATAAACTGCTTCGGGCAGAAATCGGGTACTGTAGATCTGACAGTTACAGGTGGTGTGCGTGCCTATCGCTATCAGTGGAGCAATAATTTAAAAACAAAAGACATCATTAATCTCGCTGCCGGAAACTACTCTGTTATTGTAAAAGACTCAGTAGGTTGTACTACCACAGCAGATGCACAAATCATTGAACCACCAAGACTGGTAAGCAGCTTGCAATCGTATAATGACATTAACTGTTTTGGCGATAAGACTGGTTCTGTAACAGTGCGCGTTACCGGTGGTACGTTGCCTTACACATACAAATGGAGCAGTGGCGATACAACATTAAACTTATCTAACGTTGCTGCTGGTAATTATAGTTTCAATGTTACAGATGCTGGTGGTTGCGTTCAGTCTGTTAAAGCCAGCCTGTCACAACCATCAAAGCTTGACTATGCTGTAAAAGCTATTCAGAATGTATCTTGCTTCAATGATAAAAGCGGAGCGATTGACATTGCTGTTTCCGGTGGTGTTGGTCCTTATTCATACAAATGGAGCAACAGCACTACAACACAAGATTTAGATGGCGTAGGCGCTGGTAAATACAACGTACAGGTAACAGACTCCAAAGGATGTTCTAAAACCATTGATGCTGAAGTAACACAACCTACCGAACTTATCTTAAAACTTGATACGGTTGTTAACATCAATTGCTTTGGTGATAAGAGTGGTTCTATCGGCATCACGGCATCAGGTGGTGTTGCACCTTATAAGTATATCTGGAGCAATGGCGCTATCACACAAGACATCAATCAACTGCCTGCAGGTCAGTATACCGTTACTGTTACAGATTCAAAAGGTTGTAGCAAAACACAAAATGCTACTATATCACAACCACCACAATTGGTAGCTAAACTTGGTGAAGTTAAAAATATCAATTGCTTTGGAGACAAAACCGGTTCAATAACATTAGCTGTAACCGGGGGTGTTACACCTTACACATACAAATGGAGCAATGGAAGCTCAACACAAAATCTTGACAAGGTTGGTGCAGGTACATATACTGTTACCATAACCGATAGCAAAGGATGTTCACAAACATTATCAGCTACGATCAGTCAGCCAATCAAGCTGGTAAGCTCACTGGCTTCTGTTAAAGATGTTACCTGTTTTGGAGGATCTAACGGTGCTATCAATATTTCTGTAGTTGGTGGAACACATCCTTACAAATACCTTTGGTCTAACGGCGCAACTGTTCAGGATCTTGCTGACATTAAAGCAGGCCGCTATCGCTTAACCATCACGGATGCTAATGGCTGTACTGACTCAACCATTGCAGCTGTTATTAAAGAACCAACTAAACTAAGCGTTCAACTCACCAAAGTTACCAACATCATTCAATATGGTCTTAACACTGGTGCGATAGATGTAACCGTTGCAGGTGGCGTTCAACCCTACAAGTATAGCTGGAGTAATGGTGCTGTTACACAAGACATAGCCGCTATACCCGGTGGAAATTATTCATTGAATGTAATGGATGCCAATGGTTGCGATCAAACCATTAATGCTACCGTAACACAGCCACCTCCATTGTTTGTAAAACTGATCTCCGTTCAGGACATCAAGTGTGCCGATGATAAAAATGGTGGTGTTACTATTGACGTAACCGGTGGTGTTGCACCATACAGCTACAAATGGAGCAACGGCGACTCAACACGAAACATCACGAACGTATCATCAGGCGATTATTCCGTAACAGTTACTGATGCCAATGGTAACAAGCAAATACTCAGTGCTAAAATTGCACAGCCATCGGCTATCATTGCTAAAGTTGATCTTGTAAAAAATCTGTTATGTTATAACGACAATTCAGGATCTATACAGGTAACAGTAACGGGTGGTAATCAGCCTTACAAATATGCATGGAACACAGGGCAGACAACACAAGATCTTGCCAATGTTGCTGCTGGTGATTATCAGTTAACCATTACAGATGGCGTAGGTTGTAAACAAGTTACAAAAGCAACACTTACACAGCCTAACGCTTTCACAGCCAAAGTTGCCGATGTAAAAAATGTTTCATGTAAAGGTGATAAGCAAGGTGAAATTCACATCGATGCGAGTGGTGGTATAACGCCTTACAAATATTCATGGAGCAATGGTGAAAAATCCAAAGACATCATCGCAGCACTGGCTGGAGCATATTCAGTTAAAGTTACTGACGCTAATGGATGCGTTCAATCTGCTAACGCTACCATTACTGAGCCAAGCGAGTTGATAGCAACAGTAGCCTCTTTACTAAACAACGATTGTCATGGTCAGACAAAAGGTGGTGTTCAATTGAATGTTAACGGTGGAACA
>DATCRE010000061.1:0-2314 GCA_036569145.1 Cyclobacteriaceae bacterium | reverse complement strand
GGTGCATGGTGGAACAGGGTATGCGCGTTTGAAATGATTACCGATGGTGCAGACGCTATGGTTACACAACCTGTAAACCTGAAAGAACCCATTGAGACCAATCGTTGGTATTCCGTTGAGATCAGGGTTAATAAATCATCCATTGAATGTTACCTCGAAGGCTCGCTTCTCATGACATATAACGAACCCGCCAGATTTTTTAGCATTGCCGGAAAAGATGATAAGACAGGAGAAGTTGTTATTAAAGTAGTAAACGCTGCAGGTAAACCGACTAAAGCAGCCATTCATCTCGAGGGAACAAATAAGGTAATGTCCGCTGGGAAAACAATAACCTTATCAGCAAACGAATCAACAGATGAAAATTCTTTTGATGCTCCGTTAAAGTTTGTTCCGGTGGAAAAAACATTTAACAGTGTTGCACCAGATTTTGAATATGAATTCAAGCCCTGGTCGATAACCATATTGAGAGTGAAAGAAAATTAATGTGTGTCTTTAAAATTTGAATAATTGTGAAAAGGAGGAGATCCGTTGGATTTTGTGAAATATATTTTCCACCTTTTAACACAATGCCTATGCAGTAAAAAGTATCAGCTCTTGAATGAGCGACAAGTAATGTTGATGCTGAGAAAACGAAATGATTATATCAGTCTGCTATTAGCAAGTTAGTTGGTTATTGAACTACATCATTTAGTAAACTTAAACATCTATGAGAAAAATTCTATTACTTGTATTTGTACAGCTCTGTTGTTTTCTGAGCTATGCACAAAAGACGGTTTACATTCCGGCGCAGTTTAGTACAGCCCCATGGAATGAATGGTCTTACAGCAAATCCTATCAATCTACTAACTTCGTTATTTTCTGGGGAAATAAAGTAGGGACAGACCCCGCTAATTATTCAGATACCAATCTTCGTTTTGTGCCAGCGGATATCGCTTCATATCTCGAAGCAAGCTTTACCAAATTTGTTACCGAGGTTGGTTTTATTTCAAATGTCTCAACCAAGAATCTTGGGAAGTATAAAATTATCATTGTGATGAACGATACGTACAGCGGTGCTGATGGTCCGACGGGCTGGGCATTTGGCGGACAGTACGATGGCGTTATCGGTGCTATGTGGGTACATCCCAACTCAACAAGAGATCCTTATGTTTTGAGCCACGAATTCACACACACACTACAAGCCATGAATACCATTCAGGAAAATACAGTGGGTGGTGGCTACAACGATGACATCTCAGGTTTCTTTTGGGAAGCACATGCTAACTATATGCGTTGTGTGCAATTTCCTCAGTTTGCCAGCGATGATCTTCCACGCTGGACAGCAACAAGCAGTTTTCATTTAAGCTCAACACGTCACCACTATAGCACATTCAAATGGTTGATGCACATTCAGCAAAATTATGGTGGCATCAATATGATAAACCGCTTGTGGCATGAGTCTGTCGTCAATGAACATCCCGCGATTACATTCAGCAGATTAAACGGCTGGACGCAGTCACAACTAAATGATTTTATGTACGATTATGCCAAGCGTGAAGTGATAGCAGACTATCCAGCACAAGGCTTTGGTGCCTATATGCGCACACAGCGTAACACGTACAAAACTACGGCATCAGAGAATCATTATCAGTGGCGTGTATATACCATGCTTAATCAAATCAGTGCAACAACAAATCGATACATTGTTCCTGATGCAGCTGCGCCACAAGATTATGGATTCAATATTATTCCACTGTATACAACGTGTGCCAGCAAAAGTGTTCACGTAAAGTTTAAAGGTCATACAGAAGTGAATAGCACAGCCGGCTGGCGTTGGGGCTTTGTTGCTGTAAAAGCTGATGGCACTACAGTTCGCTATAGCACATTGAACAGCACAAGCGATGGTGAAGCTACTTTTACCATGGCTTCAGACGAAACACAATTGTACCTGGTTGTAGTAGGCGCACCTACAACGCATACCAGCTATGCATGGGAAGCAGGATGGCCCAAGATAAAACGCTATCCTTATGAAGTGCGAATTGAAAATGCAGTACCAGAAGGATATCAATCTACTTATCGGTCAGACATCAAAGCGTTGTTTCCAGGTCATGCCCACTCAAATGGTGGTGGCTGGATTGATAACAATGCTACCGTTGCATCTTCAGTATATGTCGGCCCGAAAGCTGTCGTACTCGGTACTTCAAATTTAACAGGATCAGTTACTGTTAACGGAACTGCACGATTAGAAAACGTAACAGCATCGGGAAGCGTTATTTTTAATGGAGATGTAAATGTATACGGAGGTACTTACTCAAACACAGCGCAGATTTTAGAT
>DATCRE010000060.1:0-2769 GCA_036569145.1 Cyclobacteriaceae bacterium | reverse complement strand
GACTTTTTACTATCTCTCCAATTGTTTTTCATAATTCACAATCATTAAATAATGTTCTTCCAATTGATTTAGATATTCCATTTGTGCCATATTCATAGCTTCCCACGCATCGATAACTATTGGTAGTTGCTCTTTATTTTCCTCGTAGGCCAGCATAAGCGTTTTATAATTTTTTTGAAGCGCAGGAATAATTTTGGTTTTGTAATTTTCTATTTGCTGTGCATGACTATTCAGCTGTACCGCCATAGCTGATAGCTCTCCCTGTGTTTGAATAATGATTGCCTCTTTACTTTTATGAAGTGCTTCTATTTCATAATTCATTCCTGCAATTTCAGATTTATACATTTTAGATGACCATGGAGCAATGGGTATGGAGATCATTCCCATCAACGTAAATTGTTGTGGCATGCCCGATCCTCTTGGAGACATGTGATCGAATCTTATTTTAAAATCAGGTTTGGCTTGTGCTCTTTGAAGTTGTTGATTCAATCGCATCGTTTCAATCATCTTATCAATTTGACGTATATCACTTCGTTGCTCATGAATCGTTACAGTATCAGTGAAAATATTGTCGGGGTGGAAATGAATTTGAATAGTGGTATCAACATCCATTTTAAATTGCGACGGCAGATTCATCAACGCCTTCAACATTAATCTTTTTCCTTCTATCTCTCCCTGAATCATCAGGATCATATTTTGAACTTCGTGGAGACGCGCTTCAGCTTTATAAATATTACCCAAGCTTCCCTGATTAAGTGGATACCTGACCCGCGCTAATTTTAAAATGAGATCAGCAATGCGTTCATTTTCATGAAGCACGGATAATTTCTTTTCCCGCACTATCCATTGGTAGTAAATGCTTCTGGCTTCGGCGCGTAAATTATTAAACTGTTGTTTCCGTCCTTGTTCTTCTACTAGAGATTTAGCAGCCAGATAATTCTTTTTTGCATTTAACTTATATGGATTAGGAATATCCTGCTCAGCCGTAAACATCCAAAAACCTTTATCTCTGTTCTCCATAACTTTTTGTCCGGGATAAGGATACCAGTAGGGTCCAACACCAATCATGGGAGCCATCCAGCTTTTAGATCCTTCAGCGTATGCATTCAGAGCCTGAACTTTGTTGTTATACTCCTGAAGTGTTGGATTCCTCATTTCTACTAAAGACAACACGCTATCAAGGCTAATCACTTGGGCATGACTTAGCGTGATCATGCTCAAATAAAAGCTTGTTAATAAAAATATTCTAATGGTTAACTTCATATACTTCCAGTTTTCCAAACTTTCTTAATTCATATTCTTTCGTCATCAAAAAGATGAGAGGTGTTACCAGCAAGATGTGTGTTGATGATGTAAGCACGCCGCCGATCATCGGCAATACAATAGGCTGCATAACATCACTGCCAACACCTGTTGACCATAGCACAGGTACGAGTCCGAACAACGCCACGCATACCGTCATGATTTTTGGACGTAAGCGTTTAGCAGCACCTGCAATAACAAATTCTCTCAAGTCTTCTTTTGAAATAGTCTTACTTGAATTGCCTTTTAATTTGATGAGTTGTTGCATGGCATCATTCAGATAGATTACCATAACTACTCCTGTTTCTACCGCTATGCCGAAGAGTGCAATGAAACCTACTGCCACTGCTACCGATAAATTAACACCATAGAAATACACCATGTATGCACCACCAATCAATGCAAAGGGTATAGTGATCAAACTCAGAAATGCTTCACGAATAGATTTGAATGCCAGGTAGAGCGACATAAAAATGATCAGCAGTACAACAGGAAGAATTACGAGCAAGGTTTGCTTACCACGAATCAGGTTTTCATACTGACCGCTCCATTCTATATAGTAGCCGTTAGGAAGCGTTTCCATTTGTTTGTTCAATGTTTCTATTGCTTCCTGTACTGTGCTTCCCAAATCTCTGTCACGAACGTTGAACAATACAGCCCCACGCAGTAACGCATTTTCGGAAGCAATCATCGGCGGACCATCTTCATATTTTATATCAGCCACTGCCGAGAGTGGAACTGTGCCGAGTGCCGGAGTTTTTAATGGAATGCGTTTGAGTTGCTCAATGCTGCTGCGATAATCCTGCGCAAGGCGAACGCTTATTGTAAATCGTTTTCTTCCTTCGATGGTCTGCCCGATAGGTGTTCCTCCGATAGCTGATTCAATAATCATGTTTACATCATTAACAGATAGACCGTATCGGCCAAGCGCATCTCTGTTTATCTGAATGGTCAGGTATTTTCCACCCGTGATGGGATCTACATATAAATCTTTTACGCCTTCAACGTTCTGCAATGCTGTCTTTACTTTTTCGGAGACTGCATAAATGCTATCGAGATTTTGACCATACACTTTTACGCCAACATCAGTTCGAATGCCAGTCGACAACATATTGATTCGATTGATAATGGGTTGCGTCCATCCATTAACAACACCGGGAATTTGTAATTTGGAATCAAGCTCGTTGATAATATCTTTTTTGGTGATGCCATCTCTCCATTCGCTTTTCGGTTTCAACATAATGATAGTTTCAATCATGCTGATAGGAGAGTTGTCGGTAGCAGTGTTGGCACGACCGGCTTTTCCTAAAACCTTATCTACTTCAGGAAGAGATTTGATGATCTTGTCCTGCACTTGTAGAATTCGCTTTACTTCGTCATTCGAAACATCGGGAAGAGTGACGGGCATAAACAAAATAGATTGTTCGTCAAGTGGTGGCATAAACTCACTGCCCAGGCTCATGAGTA
>DATCRE010000059.1:0-3271 GCA_036569145.1 Cyclobacteriaceae bacterium | reverse complement strand
GTGTAACGGTCTCGTCAATATAAGTATTAAGATTTGCCAGGTTAAGAGGTTGGCCAGTGCTTGTTAACTCCTTCCATCGTTTAGCCAGGTAACATTTGAATTGTGAATTGTCGAAAAGATCTTTCCAGAATTTTGGCCCGGTGTTATCTCCATTATCAAATTGCCATAAATAGGTTTTGCTCCTGTCGAGTCCCCAGAAAAAAAGATCATTACCATACGTTAAATTGAAATCCCATATAGGACCAGCACGAAGCTTCGCATTTTTATCTTTGTGAAAATAGGTGCTGAACTTATAAGCATCCACATTAGCTGCCAGTTCGTTGATGAGCATGAAGTCAACAAAAGACGGAATGTCGATAACAGAAGGATAACCATTTAGGATGGATGTATTGTTTGCTGTTTCAGCAAGTTTTTCAAATACTGATTTTATGTAATTGTTTTGAGGTGCGGTAACATCCGTTGGCTTGGGAAATTCGTGAATGAAATTAATATCATTCACATCAATATAACTTGACATCGTCCATGCTAAAACATCTGTACCAACAACCTTATCAGCTTTCGTTATATATCCACCTGTTAAATCTGGTAATGTATTGTCAGTTGGTTTAATCTTGCTGATGTCTACCCGGTTACCATCTGCTTTTATTTTTTCCATCAAAATGTAGAGTCCTCTGTACTCACCATTAACAACAACTTCACAATACTGCGTGCGTGGTGCGTATTCACCAATCATCCTTGACAGATTGTAGGAGATGTAATCGCGTATCATGGAAGCATCGTATGCCAGAGCATTTAATATCCAATCATTTTCTTTCGGCATTCCCAGGAGACTTACATTATTATTGGTTACGTTGTCAGGTTGCAGCGTTGTGAGGCTATAGGGTTTCTTATCCAGAAATTGAGAAGTAGAACCCCTTGCTTCAATTCCTATTCTGCCATTGTAATTCAGGGCTAACGCGGTGTTCTGATCGGAAATATAGTTTCGAACGCCAGGTCCATTATAGATGATTTTCATATTGCCCAGAATCTTTGGCTCATCGGGTATGTCTTGGTTGTTATCTGTTGTTATGATAACAATGGGCAGGTTGCTATCGGTAAAATCCTGAGCCTTGAGTTGGGGTGCTAAGAGAATAAAGAAAATGAGGTGTAAAAGTTTTTTCATCTAACTACTTTAAAAAATTCAGGTGCTGATATGCCAAAGTTAATTATTATGTCGAATCTTTTACTTTATCATGATTAACAGGTGCATGCTAAAATGTATTTATTACACCACTTTGCATGAGTTGTCATGGAAAAACAAGTACAGATCTTTGAAATAATAAATTCGCAGTAGCAAAGTATTCATTAAATTTATATCTTATGCAGATGCCACTGTTACTGATACTTTTCTTTAGCTTATTTCAAACAGATGTTCCCTTCAAGCAAAATTCTGATTTTGAGATAAAGCTTGACTATCGATTCAAGCCGCGTCCAGGTACAGATGGTTATTCTGCCGATGGGACAAAATTGAATGCGAGCACCGGTGTATTGCCTTATCTGATTCTTAATCTTAAAATATTGAAGCTTGATACGTTGGAAACAAAAATTAAAGTCAACTCAAATCTGGTAGCGAATATTATTAATAAAAAGGTTACAGAAGGAGATGTATTTCCATTAGACATGGGTTTTACGGAAGATGTTAAAGACAAGGTTACTGCGCATTTATACACCGTAACTTTTCTAACGGCAAAAAAAGAACCTGTCAGTAAAATTGTAATTACTATTGACGAGGACGGTAATTTTTTTGTTAATAACGAAAGGAGAGGGAAATTATAAAAGTCTACCGGAGAAATCTCATTTTAACAAATCATTAACAAAGCTTCAATAGAATTGATATAATCAAACCACTCACCACTATCAGAAGCAAATCAAATAACCTGTCGTTCCGGATGAATATCAAATGAGAAATTATCCGTTACTTAGTGCAAATTGTTTTGTGATGAGAAAGCTGTTATTTCTAATACTTGTATTACAACCATTTTTTGATTTTGCCCAGCAGAGTCAGCCGGGTGCTGCCCAGATTAAATTAAAGCTTAAAAAGCTTAATTTTTTAGGATCTGTTCTCTATGTGGCAGCCCATCCTGATGATGAGAACACACGCATCATAACCTATATGGCCAACGATAGGCTGGCCTCTACTGCTTACCTTTCCATGACTCGCGGCGATGGCGGACAAAATCTGATCGGCCCTGAGATTCGCGATCTGCTCGGTCTCATTCGTACACAAGAACTTCTTGCTGCTCGACGAATAGATGGAGGCAGACAATTTTTTACAAGAGCAAATGATTTTGGTTTTTCAAAATCGGCTGATGAAACATTTAAAATCTGGGGCAAGAATGATATACTCTCGGATGTTGTTCGTGTCTTCAGACAATTTCAACCCGACGTAATCATTACCCGTTTTCCTCCTGATGAACGTGCAGGTCATGGTCATCACACAGCATCGGCCATATTTGCACAAGAAGCGTTTGATATCGCAGCAAAGCCTGATCAGTTTCCTGAACTGGTGACGCAATTCGGGGTATGGCAGGCCAAAGGTCTTTATACAAACACAGGCCGTTGGTGGAACACTTCAATCAATGAAAATACGCCGGGCATTGTATCCTTAAATGTTGGTGGTTATAATCCATTACTGGGAGAATCTTATTCTGAGATAGCAGCTATCAGTCGCAGTCAGCATAAGAGCCAGGGCTTTGGTTCAAGTGGCACGCGTGGTTATCAGCCCGAGTTTTTAGAATTTGTTAAAGGCGAGAAAGTAACTAAAGATGTTTTTGAAAATGTAAACACAACATGGACGCGTGTTAAAGGTGGCGAGAAGATTCTTCCATTAGTTGAGAAAGCATATAAAGAATTTAATCCGGAGTCGCCATCAACAACAGTAACAACACTGCTGGCAATACGTAAAGCAATCACAGCACTTGAGCCGGGTGTATGGAGAAACAGAAAGCTTGCAGAGGTTGAACAGCTCATTAAGGATTGTTTAGGTCTTTACCTGGGCGTGAAGGCAGATCACTACTGGAGTGCGCCTGGTCAAAAAACAATTGTGAGCTTTGAAATTATAAATCGTAGTCCTGCTGATGTTTCTATCGAACGCATTCAATCTCCTGATTTGAATCTTGACACTACACTAACAACAACATTGAAGAATGATGTTACATTAACATTCAAATCAGCTAAGACCATAGCCGTTGAAAAACAATATTCAGATCCATATTGGTTGCATAACGAACAT
>DATCRE010000058.1:0-6216 GCA_036569145.1 Cyclobacteriaceae bacterium | reverse complement strand
CCTGTTCTTTCATTGGTGCGAAATATGATATTGTTTTTACTATCCGATATAAAAAAGCCACCCTTCTGATCGGAACACATATCACCAAAAACACAATTCATCTCAGGATCTGCTAATGGATATTTCTTAATAAGCTTTTTTGTTTTTATATCATATTTATAAACTGCTGATTGTCCAGGAGTTTCTGATTGTTCCATTTCATCCATTGGCGATGCGCAAGCCCAGAGTATTTGCCTGTAAGGATCAATCCTTAATCCTAAAACAGAAGTCAGTCCATCTTGTCCTGATGTTGTGAAGTCTTTAACGTTGCCATCTTTATCAAAGGATACAATCTTTCGTTGATGTACGCTTGACAGATAAAACTTACCAGGCACTTCACCTGGCGCTATAGTTTCAACATGCAATTGCCTGTTATGAACAATGAACGCCGTATCAGATTGTATTACTGGTGTCTTTAAATCTTTTTGCGCTTTTAACAAGGCTTTAAAGTCGTCACGGTTTACAAGGCTTTTAAAATCAGGATTAGTCATATCGAAATCGGCGTCAATATGAATGGCTCTGTTCAAAAAATTCATAGCTTCATCAGGTTTGTTTACCAGGGCTGCAGCTCTTGCCACTTCATACAATATGCCTTGATGATAGGGATGAATTTTATTCGCCCCTGTAATCATTTCATAGTATTGCTGATAATTTCCTTTTTTGTAGGCTTCAGTAGCTCTATCATAATAATCTTTAAGTGTTTTAGGCTGCGCCCAAGCTGTAGTTGTTAAGAAAATAAGTAATAGAATATTTTTCATCGTATAACCTGACTTTAAAGTTTTGATAATAGTTGCACAAGCATACTAGTATCCTCTAACTTATGAAATGTATTTGTGATCAAATTATACCTTAATACGGGGGATTACGTATTTTCGTTAATACATCTATTTTGCATGTTGATATGATGAAGAAGCTTACGATAACAGGGCTTTTCTTGTGCGTGTTGATTGAGGGGATCTCGCAGGACTTTCATTATACACTTCGCAATTATACTGCCGTGGATGGACTACCTCAATCGCAGGTAGTAAGCATCGCTGAAGACAAGAATGGATATTTGTGGATGGGCACTGAAGGTGGAGGTTTAGCCCGCTTCGATGGCCGCGAGTTTAAAACATATAATACCCTGGATGGTCTTATTGAAAGTGAAATCTGGGGATTATTAATCGACAAAAAAGATAATATCTGGACACTTCACCCCAGTGGGGCTACACGATTTGATGGTCTTTATTTTACAAAATTTTATAGTCAGTCTCCTCGTAGCTTCGTCCGCATATTTTCATTGCAGGATACCACATTCCTGATATCCATGGACGGTAAGCTCAGCAAGATTTATAATGACAAGCTACATGCCGCACAGCACATTGTAAAAGAAAAAGAAATAATTCGTTTTCATCTTACACATAAAGGTGATGCTTGCTATGTTCTTACTGATGGCAGTTTTGTTATTCAATCTTCAACCAGCACCAGCAGAATTTTTCCCACTGTTGAGTTAGGGAAGATTTTTACATTGAGCGATTATAAAAACCAGATTTTAGTTCAGAGCGAGACAGGCAATTATTTAATCGATCAAAAGACTAATACACTGCAAGAAGCCAAACTTGGTTTTGATCTCACCAACAAAGTTTATCTCTACGATGAAAAGCGAAACATCTTCTGGACTCACTTCGGACCTAACCTGATAAAAGAATCACTCATCAATGGTGTTACAAAAAGAGATACTATTCTCCAGGACGTAGCCATTACCCAGGTATTTCTGGATTCAGAAGATAATACATGGTTTGGATCGAGTGGCAACGGGTTGTATAAATATTTCATTCAGGATTTTGATAAGTGCAGCTCAGACAAATTGAAGGGTGTTATGGCCATACTCAAGGATAAAGAAGGCGCTATCTGGATGGGTACAATGACCAAGGGGTTATGGAAAACCTCAAAAGGAAAAACGAAATCATACTTTGATAAAACATCGCCGTCCATGCCTTATCGCAATAGTGTTAATTCCATCATGCAAAATAAAAACGGCGATGTATGGATTGGTACCAAAGGTGGCCTTGGCAAGTATGATAGAACACATGATACTTTTAACTGGATACCCGCTGCTGATGGTCGTAAAGAATATTTTGTACGATGCTTAAAGTTTGATGAAGACGATGGGCTCTGGGCTGTTACAGGTGAGGGACTTTGCTATTATAAAAACAACACATGGGTAGAACGTTATACAACAAAAGATGGATTGACTACAGATTATCCCATGGCTTTGTATTACTCAAAAAAATACAAAACTTTATTTATCGGTAATCAAAGTGCCATACAAACAATCCGGAAGAAGAAGGTCAGCTCTCTTAAAATCAGAGGTATTGAAAATACCTATGTTATCTCCATGAATTCTTATCACGATTCATTAATCGTGGCAGGAACCAGCGGTGCGGGTATGATATTATTTAATCCAAAAACAGGCAAGCAAACATCAATCTCTACGCGCGAGGGTCTTGCATCTGATTTTACATACTTTGTTGCCCCCGATGAAAAAGATTACTTATGGGTTGGCACAGAAAAAGGTATAAACAGAATCAAGCTAAATGCAAGTCATGAGATTATTGAAAATATTCATTATGGTTATGAAAACGGATTGCTTGGCGTTGAAACAAACCAGAACTCATATCACATAAGTCCTACCGAAAAATTTTTCGGTCTTGTCGATGGTGTCTACGAGTTCAATGATTTGAAGCAGTCCGACAGAAATAAAAATTCATTTGAGCTTCATTTAACAGATATAGAAATTTTATACGGCGAATACGCCGCCCGGGATTATGCTGACAGCGTATCCGGTTTTTTTAAAATTCCCCGTCATCTGTCACTTCCTACCGATAAAAATCACGTTACTTTCAATTTTAATAAAGTAGACAAGAGTCATCCCAAGTCTATTAAATTCAAATACTTCCTTGAAAATTTTGATAAAGCCTGGTCTCAACCCACGGCTATGGGCCAAGCTACGTATGGCAACCTGCCACCTGGCGATTACATCTTCCGGGTAATGGCTACAGATAAAAACGGTGTTTGGAACACAAACCAGATTGCCTACGCGTTTACCATACAATCACCTTTCTACATGCAGGCCAGTTTTATCATTGGTGCATTGATAACACTCGCCGGCTTAGTTACGCTGATACTTTATGCACGTGTTAAACAACGCATCAAAAAAGTTGTTCTCATGGAAAGAATACGGGCCGAAGAACAAGAATCTCTCCGCAAAGAAATTGCCCGCGACTTTCACGATGAGATGGGCAATCAGTTAACGCGCATTATTAACTATGTAAGCTTACTCAAACTCAACGGACAAAGTGGCTTTAATCATTCAGAATTATATAACAAGGTAGAAGACTCTGCAAAATATCTTTATAATGGCACACGCGATTTCATCTGGGCGATAGATCCTGTTAATGATGAACTCTCCAAACTGTTCATACACATACGTGACTTTGGTGAAAAACTCTTCGGAGAGAAGAGCATTCAGTTTCGTGCTTATAATGACATTAAAGAGAAAATAAAGCTGCCCTATGGTTTTAGTCGTGAAGCCAATCTTATTTTTAAAGAGGTCATGACCAATGCCTTTAAGTACTCACAAGCCAGTAATGTTACCTTGTCTTTACATAGGGTGCATGGAGACTTTGAACTCGTTTTTGAAGATGATGGTATTGGTTTCTATGCCGGAGATATAGAAAAATCGAATGGACTTAAAAATATTCGTGAAAGAGCTAACAGGCTTAATGCTATTTTACGTATAAGCAGTGTAGTTCGCAAGGGAACAAAGATCACATTAAACTTCAAGCTTACTAAAACATTAAAATATGGCATTGCCCTTTAAAAAGAGAGTATTACTGGTTGAAGACGATCAGGAGATTCGCAATAGCTTTACGCTCATCGTTAACAGTTCTCAGAAGTTTACCGTTGTCAATTCGTATAGCAACTGTGAAGATGCCATCGAAAACATAAACAGAGATAAACCTGAAATCATTTTGATGGATATTGAATTGCCTGGCATGAATGGCATTCAGGGAACAAAACACATCAAAGACAAAAGCCCGCATATAGATGTCATCATGGTTACTGTATATGAAGACAGTGAACTTGTTTTTGAAGCGTTGAAAGCGGGTGCTTCCGGGTATATAACCAAGAGCGCTAATTATATGGAGTTACTCACCGCCCTGGAAGAAATAATGAAAGGTGGTGCACCGATGAGTAGCCGCATTGCCAGAATGGTTATTGATAACTTTCATGTAAATCCTAACTCACCACTTACAAAAAGAGAAACAGAAATTCTACAACTTATTTCAGAAGGCAAAACCTATACTCAAATCTCAGAAGAACTTTTCATTTCAAAAGAGACTGCCAAGACTCACATCAAAAATATTTATTCAAAACTCCAGGTTAACAGTAAGTCAGAAGCCATTGCAAAAGCTAATCTTGAAAAATTGATTTAATAAAAAAATTAAAATTGATGACATGTAAAACCTTATACACTCAAGCAACATCATACCTGTAGAATTTTCTTCACAACGTTTAGGTTAATGTTTGCGGCATGTCGCAGGAAAATTTAAACCCCTCAGACGGAGGGGTTTTATTTTTTATACATCATGAATTTAACCCAATAAGGGTTAACAAACACAATTCAATATACCCTTTTACAAGTCATTCTTTTAGCGCATGCTTTTGGGAGATTTGAGACAACATCCCGCGAACGAACGTGAGGTGGAGTCTTATTTTTTTACAAATCCTAAACTGACATGAGGAAAAGTATACTATTAACTCTTTTTTGCTTTACCATTGTTATCGGTCATGTACTTGCACAAGAACGATATGTTACTGGTAAAGTAACTTCCGCCGAAGACGGCACAGCCTTACCCGGCGTAAATGTTATCATAAAAGGAACGACTAACGGTACTGCAACAGACGCAGAAGGAAAGTATTCAATCTCTGTTCCTGTTAACGCAACATTGCAATTCACATTCATAGGCCTGGTTACACAAGAAGTTATAGTCGGCACTCAAAATGTTGTTGACGTTGTTATGGCCCAGGATACCAAGCAACTTGGTGAAGTCGTTGTTGTTGGTTATGGTACACAAGAACGTGCTGATGTTACAGGTTCTATTTCAAAAGTAAAGGGAGCTGACATTCAGAATCTTCCTGTTACCAGTTATGAACAAGCATTGCAAGGCAGAACACCCGGTGTTCAGATTTCATCACCTAGTGGAGAGCTTGGAGCTGCACTTCGCATCAGGGTTCGTGGATCTTCTTCTGTAACAGCAAACAATCAACCGCTTGTTGTTATTGATGGTTTCATCGTTACGTCTACTGATCAGACAAACTTTACAGACAACAATGCCGCCAACCCCTTGGCAGATTTAAATCCGAATGACATTGAGTCTATTGAAGTATTAAAAGACGCAAGCTCTGCAGCTATTTATGGTGCAAGAGCATCTAATGGTGTAATGCTGATAACCACAAAACGTGGTGGACAGGGTAAAACAAAATTCAATTTTAATTACTCCACTGGTAATTCATCGCCTACGCATATACGAAAATTTTTAAACGGACAACAATATGCACAAATGTTTACCGACGCCGCTGTTAATGCTGGTTACGCATCAAACGATTTGAATACGGCATGGAATGATGCTGGTGGCGGACCTCTTACAGGAACAGGAAGTTTCTCAGATCTTGTAAGTAGAAAAATTAATGACAACTGGAACAAGCAGGCGTTCAGAACAGGCAGAATGTCGCAATATGATTTTTCTGCATCAGGCGGAAATGAGAAAACACAATTCTTTGCCAGCCTTGCATACCTTGATCAGGATGGTATTATCATAGCCAACTCTTTCCAGCGAATGAGTGGCAGGTTTAACCTGGATCATACTGTAAACAGCAAAATAAAAATTGGAGTAAGTATTAACCAGGTGTATTCAAAGAAACACAATGTGCCTGAGAACAATTCATTTGGAAGTCCGCTTGAAGGAAACGCCATTGCTCCAATCATTCCGCTACGCGATAATACAGGTGATTATAATGACAATACCTTCTATGGAAACCCCTATCGTTACATTGCCAATTTTAAAGACATCTCTACAGAGTGGAGAAATTTTTCAAATCTGTATGGAGCCTGGAAAATTATGGATGGACTTA
>DATCRE010000057.1:0-6475 GCA_036569145.1 Cyclobacteriaceae bacterium | reverse complement strand
CGGTATACATCGATTGATTATTCGTCTTGTTATAGGAAACCTGACCAACTGAAAAGATAATCAGGTTTATAGACGATTTCCTTCTCAAAAATTCCAAAGACGGATGAGCCTGAGCCACTCATGCAGGCATAAGAAGCACCCATAGTGTATAGCTCTTCCTTGAGCTGTTTAATGATGTGATGCTTATTGAAAACTGAGGATTCAAAATCGTTCACTAATGTATTTTTCCATTTTGAAACAGACGTTGACAAGATCTCAGTTAATTCAATAGCAGGTTGTGCTGGTGTTACACCACCATAAGCTTCAGCGGTTGATACGTGAACGTCAGGTTTTACAAGAACGAGAAATTTTCCCCGGAGGTTAACTGAACTTTCTGTTAGCACTTCGCCTCGTCCTGTACCGATCATGGGTTTATCTTGAATGAAGAAAGCACAATCACTTCCTAACTGTGCAGCGTAGTCAAAAAGTTTTTGGGTAGAAAGCTGAAGCTCAAAAATAGTATTTAGTAACCTTAGCGTATGAGCGGCATCAGATGAGCCTCCCCCTAAGCCAGCGCCTGTTGGTATGATTTTATGCAGGTGAATTTTAACCGGAGGTATGTTATAATCTTGCTGAAGAAGATAATAAGCTTTGAGGCAAAGGTTAGTGTTGATATCACCCGGAATATCTATTCCTGTGATGCTCAGGCTTACTTCTTGCGATGGAATTATTTCAAGTATGTCGGTGCACGGAACTGGGTAGAAGCAAGTAGCCAGATTATGGAAACCATCTGTTCTCTTGTTGATGATCTGAAGACCAAGGTTGATTTTACAGGGTGGAAATGAAACCATTTTGATTACGAAAGTAACTCGTTGAAACCTGACAAGTCACGTTGATTAAAGTTGTTACTAAATGCCGTTGCAATATTACAAATACAGTGCAGAGCATAAAATGTCTTCAACAATTTAACAATAAGGACTATTGCATAGCATACAGAAGTGATGATATGATGCTGCTGTCAGTTGAAAAATGATACTACAAGATTAGTTATACAATAAGTGCGAATAGAACGAAAAGGACGCTTATTTTAAAAATTCTGTGATTTTTTGTCTAAATTTCAATTCCTTAAATCAAAACTGACCTTATGGAAACATCTACATTTTTTACTTCCTGGAATAGCATTATGCTTTATGGCGCCTACGGTTCAATACTGCTAGCCATATTAGTATTGCTGTATCATGAATTCAGAATTTTTCAGATAAAAGATTACAAGTCTAAGTATGATTATGTTAACCTCCATGAGATACGTTACTTCTGGTACGCCGTTGTAGCTGTTATCCTGGCTGCCGTTTTGTACTGCAACACCTTGGGTACAGAGAAAATTACAGAGAGTGGAAGCATGACCTGGTTCTATGTTCGCCTGTTCATGACATTGAGCTTTGGCGCTATTGCCTATTTCATCTTCTTCAGCATGGTAAGAATTTATTATCCTACAACTGTTGAGAAAAGACTCAGCAAACTCAGAAATACACCTCGTATTTCATCGGCAGGTAATAAGATGAGAAAGCTTTCAGAGGCAGAAGAGGATGCTCATTTAGAGGCCAGTCAGATAGCAGAAGAAAGCAGTGAGATACATTCTACTGACTATGATGTATGGATCGATGAAAAGACAGGTGAGAAAAAGATTGAAAAGTATATGAGCTATCAGCATGCAGAAGAATGCAGCGAGTGCGGATACATAACCATGAAGATCGATAATGAAGAAGTTGCTGTGGCACCTACTGCCAATGAAACAGGTGTATTAATTAAACATTACCGTTGCCATTATTGCAGACACCGTGAACAACGTCAGGTAATTCTGGCTAAACTTTCCGATAACATCAAGTAAGAAAGGAAGCAAAACTTTATAATGGCGTGTCCTCCGAAATAGGGGCACGCCATTCTTTTTTAGTTGCATAATGATTTTAATCTTCCCTTTGCCAAGTGCATAGTTTCATGCATTTTCGCACCCGTAATTCAGAAGTCAGCTAGCTACATCAGGTATGAGTATTTCGGCATCACAACCCATCGGTATTTTTGATAGTGGCATCGGAGGACTCACCGTTGCTCATGCCATAAAGGAATTATTGCCTGCTGAGAATATGATCTACTTTGGTGACACGGCTCACTTGCCTTATGGCGATAAGTCAGAGGCAGCCATTCAGGCGTATTCTATAAAAATTGCTGATGTATTATTATCCAAAGGATGCAAGGTTATTGTGATAGCCTGCAACTCAGCCAGTTCAGCAGCTTATGAGTTATTGAAGGAATATGTACGTAAAGACGTGCATGTCATTAATGTTATAGACCCTATGGTTAAACTGGTGGTCGATCAGTTTCCGGGAAAAAGAATTGGACTCATAGGCACCAAACGAACTGTTCAGTCAGGTGTCTATGCCCATAAAATTGCCGACTCTGCCAGCGGCATTTCATTACAGTCTCTGGCAACGCCATTGCTCGTACCCATGATTGAGGAGGGCTTTTTTAATAACCAGATCAGTCATGAAATTATTGCAAAATACCTGGGCGATGCTGATCTCGCTGATATAGAAGCGTTGATATTGGCTTGCACACATTATCCTCTTATCAAAAAAGAGATAGGTGTATATTTTGGAAACCAGTTACCCATACTGGATTCATCCGAGATTGTAGCACAAACATTGAAGTCCTATCTGGCTTCGCAGAATTTGTTAAATGCGCAGACAGCAAAAGCCACTCGTCAGTTTTTTGTTTCAGATTATACCAAATCTTTTGAAGCTTCCACCCGTATCTTTTTCCAGGAAATAGTTCAATTAGAGCAGCATCCGCTTTGGAATTGACCTGAGTTAGGATGTACTGTTTTTGCCTATTTTTCTGTAATAATGGATTATAATTTTCTCATCTTAGAGCCTGCAAAAGTATTCTTTTGACAACACTGATATTCATACTGCCTTTTCTACTGCTTTACATGGTTATGGCTGTCTATGCTGAAAGAAAAATCTCGGCTTTTATCCAGGACAGGCTTGGTCCTATGGAAACCGGTTACTATGGAGTTATTCAAAGTGTGGCTGATATGATCAAACTCATTCAGAAAGAAGATATCGTTCCCGCCAAAGCCGATAAAAAGCTTTTTAAAATTGCACCCATCATAATTTTTGCTGTAGTCTTTGCAGGCTTTTCTGTTTTGCCGCTAGGTCCATCCTGGACGGGTTCGGATATTTCTTCAGGCGTATTTTTTCTGCTGGCTATAGTTTCGTTGGATGTGCTTGGAATTATCATAGCTGGCTGGAGTTCAAATAATAAATACAGCATGCTGGGCACAATGCGTTCTGCCGCCCAGATTATTTCGTATGAAGTTCCGCTTGGTCTTTCTGTTCTTTGTGTTTGCATGGTTTGCCAGAGTCTGAACTTGCAGGAGATTTCATATCAACAAAGTACTACTACCACACCACAATTTTTATTTGGTATCAACACCTGGAGTATTGATGTATCACACGTTGGAGGATTTCTACTTTGGAATATCTTCCGCATGCCTCTTTTGTTTTTTGCCTGGGTTATCTTTTTCATTGCTTCCCTGGCAGAGTGTAACAGGGCGCCGTTCGATTTGCCGGAGGCAGAATCGGAGTTGGTAGCAGGGTTTCAAACAGAATACTCCGGCTTCAGGTGGGCTGTAATAATGATCGCCGAGTATGGAATGATGCTATTAGTCAGTATATTAGGGGCAATATTATTTTTTGGGAGCTGGAATTCACCTCTGCCTAACCTTGGCACTTTTACTCTAGGCACGTGGACCAGCGGTGAACCGGGTACTATAACATCCTCCCTTTGGGGAATTTTTTGGTTGCTAAGTAAGTCTTTATTCTTTGTTGCTTTGCAGATGTGGGTTCGATGGACTTACCCCCGGCTTCGGGTTGATCAACTAATGTCATTGGGATGGAAATATTTAACGCCGATAGCGTTAGCCTTAATAATTTTATGCGGATTTTGGAAACTAACATTTACCATTTGAAAGCGCGCAAACCGATTATACTAATCATTGCTACGTTTTTATTTCTAGCAGGTACTGCCAGAGCGCAGCGTGCTATAGATAGTCTTGAAAATATTTTGAAGAGTAATCCTGATGACTCTGTCGAGATCAGTGCATTACTTGCCCTGTCAAAAGAGTACGAGTATTCAGCTTTTGAAAAAAGTAAACAGTATGCCGAAAAGGCACTTAAACTTGCCACCGAAAAGAAAATTACAGAAACAGAGATCAGGGCCAACCAGACAATTGGAGCGTTATTTACGCTAGCAGGCGATTACACTTCAGCGCTTCGCTTCGATAATCAGTCTTTGAAAATAAGCCTGTCAGTTAATGATAGTTCCTGCATGGCAGATGGTTATAATTCTGTAGCCAACGATTATTACGATCTGGGTGAATATGATGAAGCTTACTTTTATTTCACAACATCATACCGAATAGCCAGTGCCATCAAAGACTCGCTTAAGATGACGATCTCTCTGCACAACGTAGGCAGGGTATTTAAAGAGCTGGGGCAATATGAAAGAGCTATGAATCACCTTGAGCTTTCAAAGAAAATTAGTGAACGAATAAAAGATAAAGAAGGCATCGCTTACTCCGATGATGAAATTGGTGATGTGTTACTCAGACGTGGTGAATATGATTCAGCATTGCAAACGCTGATGTCTTCGCTTAAAAGAACCAAGCAATTAAAAGAATACATTCTTGAACCTAAGACACTAACAAAGATTGCCAACGTATATCTGCATAAAGGAGATTATGAAAAGGCACTTGCTTACTACGATACTACTGATGCATTCCATACTAAAACAGGAAATCGCTTTGGTAAAGCAGAAGTAGAGCTGGGCCGAGGCCTGGTTTATATGAAGCAAAACAAATACGCAGAAGCACAAGCATCTATTAGCCGCAGCGCATTTATTGCACAAGAAATCAACGCCCGCATATTAGAGATACAGTGTTATAATCATCTTTCAACACTTTGGGAGATGAAGGGAGATTATAAAAAATCACTTTACTTCTTTAAGCGCTTTAAAGTTCTGGAGGACTCACTCTTTAGCCAGGAAACGCAAGCCAAATTATTACGCGATCAGATTCGTTTCGAAACAGAATCAAAGGATAGTCAGATTGCGGCCTTAAGTGAGCAACAGGCACAGCAGAAGGGAGAACTCAGAAAACAGGAATTCATCAGTAACATACTTGTTGTTGTTATGGCATTGAGTGTTATTCTGTTGGTGACCGTTTATAGAAGTGGTCAGCGCAGAAGACAAATCAACAGCTTGTTACTTCAGCACCAGGAAGATATGGAGAAACGAAGTGAGGAGCTTGAGCGACTCAACCAGGTTAAGGATAAATTCTTCTCCATCATCTCACACGATCTACGATCACCTATTAACGCACTAGCTGGTATGCTTAACCTGATGGATAAAGGCGCTGTAAGTGCAGAAGATATGCCCAAGCACATCAATGAGCTGAAAGGAAGATTCAATCATACCCGCACGTTGCTGAACAATCTTTTAGACTGGACGTTGCTTCAGATGGATAAATTGAATCTGCAGGCTACCCGAATTAACATACAGAAAATTGTAGATGAAAATATTCTGTTACTGGGGGCTACCCAGGACAAGCAGATTGCACTTAACAACGAAGTGCCTGTAGAAACATTTGCGTTTGCAGATTCAAATACAGTTAATCTTGTTATCCGCAACCTGATGACGAACTCTATGAAGTTCACCAACGATGGAGGTATTGTTACCATCAGTGCAATTAAAAAAGATTCACAGCTGGTTATTTCTGTAAAAGACAATGGCATTGGCATGAAACAGGAAATACTCAGCATACTTTTCGATAAGACAGCTCCTTATACCACGCGCGGCACAGCCAATGAAAAAGGAACAGGACTTGGACTTATTCTTTGCAAAGAATTTGTTGAAAAGAATGGCGGTAAGATCTGGGTTGAAAGTGAAGAAGGAAAGGGAAGCACTTTCTGGTTCACATTGCCATTGCCACAGGCAGACTAACACCTGTTTTTGATGTAGTTTTTCTTTTTCGGAATCTTTCATTCACCCTTTTCTGTTCTATTTTTGTTCCTGAAAACATGGCAGCCGGAAATACATATTGGGGTAATATTTCAAGTTCAACACGATCGTTGCTGGAGGGTTTAAAAATTACTTTTTCCCATATAATCCGTTCACGTCACAGCCGTAAGCCACAGGCTATAACAGACAATCATTATTTTGATCATACAGATGGAATTAACACTATTCAATATCCATATGAGATGCAGCCTGTGCCTGACAATGGCCGCTACCGTCTTCATAATGAAATTGATGATTGCATTGTCTGTGACAAATGCGCCAAGGTTTGTCCTGTAGATTGCATCACCATTGAGCCAATAAAAGCTGTTGAAGAGATAGGTAAAACATCTGATGGCACATCAAAAAGAATTTATGCTGCCAC